>SXQV01000226.1 GCA_005792805.1 Methylococcaceae bacterium
AGCGATGCTGAAAGACGGAACGGCGCAGGGTTCTGCTGTCCCCCGGCAAAGCCCGATCAGCCATCGGCACAGGTATCAATGCCCGGGCCGCTTCAAAAATCCAGGGCAGTGAGGAGGATGTTCCCACAATGAAACGCCTTCGTAAGGCGTTTCGTTTTCTTTTGTATCAATCACTTACTCGCGGAATTTGCGATGAAAACGGAAACAGGTCGCCAGAATGGCCTTTTTTCAGAGCCGCGAGAGGATCTTGTAGAAGTCTTTTTTCGTCACACCGGCCTGTGCTGCCATGCTCTTGATGAGTGTCTGTGTGAATGGCGACTTCGGGCAATCGACAGTCACTTTGTACTTTCTGCCGCCTTCAACCTTCGTCCATTGCTCATGTGATCCCACTGTCGTTTCAAGTGAAAACCCAAGAGATTTAAGAATGGCCTTGAGTTCCCGGCAGGTAATGGGCGGGTGTTGCCCGCTCACACGGGACGCACTGGCATGATTTCATTGAATGCGAATTGGGGGCTTTTATGCCAGGCATCCAGGGTGCGGTAATAGTAGTATTTTGCCCATTCAGGCCACGGTGAGCGCCGGGTAAGTAGTTGGTCGGCGTACTGGGCATCGGTAGTAAGCGCCTCATTGACATAGGTCGAGATCATCGCCTCAAGCTTCTCCCTTACCTCTTTCTGTGAGTCGGCTTGAGCGGCCAGATTGAGATCAAGGCAAACTGCAACCCATGCGCCCTCCTCCTGCTTGACGTAGCACCTAAGTATCAGGTCTCTTGAGTTCATTGGCTTTCCTCGGTTGCGATTGGCCCATCGTTACAGACGCGAGGAAGTTTATGGCCGCGAAACAGTGTCCACAAGAGCAAAAAATGCACCACATGATGTAGGTGCAAGCTGGCGATTGATGCACACCATCTGGGGCTGCCCGTCCCGCACAAAAAACCCGGCACAAAGCCGGGTGGTTCAGATTGATTTCTGCCGGGTGGCTATGGCGTGTTGGCTAAAACGGGTTTTGTTGAGGCCGAGGTCAGAGAGGGTTTTGGATTTTGGTGCGGTTTCATCGTGCGACCGCACCTCTTGCTGATATTGATTGGATGAGTTTCCTTGCGCCCGCCGTGGACGCCGCAAAGCCGGGTTGACTCAATGGCCGGGCGTCAAACAGCCCGCCTCCGCTGCCCCTTTACCAGTCCAGACCCGGGATGCCGACACTCTGGATGTAACGGGCATTGTCCCCCTCCTCATAATGTGGCAAAGCCCCCATCCTCACCCAAAGCCGGAATGCAAGCGAAGCAGACAGCACCCGAATGGGGTAAGCACGGGGAAGATGTTGCAGATACGGCTGAATGGTAAAAAAATCCCTGGCGCCGTATTGCTGCATGATGGAGCGCAAGCCGCCGTTACGGGGACCGATGTTATAAGCCAGCAAACCCAGAAACAGATCCTCGTGCATCTCGTCCAGATAATGGCGCAGCGTGGCTGCCGCCAGTTGAGCATTATGCTGCGGGTTCCGGGGATCAAGCCGGCTCACATGCAGCTGCCGCCTGACTGCCTCCACGGCAGCTTTAGGGGGAGCGGTAATCTGAAAAATCCCGCGCCCGCCATCCCGGCTATCCCGTGGCACGAAAGAGGACTCTGCCACCGCAATACCGACCATCACCTCTTCGTTGACCTCGTAAACCCGAGCCGCTGAATGGATAGCCGGAAGATAGGGGGTGGATCGCTCCAGTATGGTCTGCATTTCCTCCAGATGGGTCCGGCGGTAAGCCGCGTAGACTTGATGGCCAATACTGTTTCTGCCTGCTTGCTCAACCCCCCCCACCAAGGTGCGAAGGTTCTGGAGATCTGACTGGAAGGCGGGACGCGAGGCAAAGAAAAATGCGCCCAGGGCTACTATGCCAGCAACAATAACGGGAATCATAAGACCGAAACTCACCAGCCAACGCCGCAGATGAATCCACCCTCCAATCAGTACCGAGCCGGAAATGGCCAGAATCAAGACGGTGCCGGCAAAAGGCAAAAGGCTCTGAGTCAAGTCGCTCCCGCCAAACCACTCAGCCGCACGGCCCATCACAGAGATGGTGCCGATCAATCCCCCGCCCGTGAGCAGCAGGGCTTCCGCCGCCCCAAACAGGTAGATTTTCCAGCGTGCCGCCCCATGCTCCGCAGGGCGCAAGGAAGCGGGTTTCGGTCGAACGGTGCGGTGGGAAGACCTTCGGGGCGGAGCCGCATTCCGGGTCAGTTTGTCGCGAGGCGGGCGCGCCACTGTGAATATCCTCCGTGCTGTAGCAAAAATTGATGGTATCAGAGCCAGACCGTATCCCCCTTCACGCTTGATAGAGGCCGCGAGGATTAAGCTATCATGCCCACCTCACTCCCGGAACACCGGGAGACATTTTGCAGAGCCAGCCAAAGATGCAGCCGATCCGCCCATTCAGTCCGCCACCCAACCCTATGCCGTGTTCCGGTCTTCGATGGTTGCACGGATGGATAGCATCCCTGTTGACGATCACTCTGGTGTACGGCCATCCCGCCACAGCCGAAACTCTGGACGCCATCCACTTCGACCATGCGATCAGCCGAGTTGACCGGCTTGAGTTTTACCGTCTGGAAGATTTCGGGCCCGCCGGGAGTCGCTGCCATGAATGCAAGACCGCTCAACATGCCAGCTGCGACCCATCCTGCTATGCGGCAATTCCAAGCCTGAGCCTGGTTTGTTCGCAGAAAATACGCGGACTAAGCATCGGCCCCTATAGCCGGGAAGGACGGGCGCGGGTGCTCGGCGAACTCTTCAAGACCGACACGATCGTGATCTCCACCGACCTTGGGGAAGAGCCTCTGGATGCCCCCAGCATCAGCAGTGAAGGCAGCGGTCAAGAGGATGACTACGCCATTGACATCAATGGGCTGGAGGGATTCAAGAACAGCCTGCTGAGAGCGTCATCTTCACAGCGCGACCAATTCAACATTCAAGTAGGGTCCGAAGACTTTGTCATTCCCCTGAATCCGAAAATCAGCGACGACCTGCACCGTTTTATCAGGCAATGTCCTGATTGAGCGCACCCGCGACCGGAATCAATCAGACACAATATCGGCGTCAGGCCAACGGGATTTGCGTTTGATCACCCACTTGAGCAAGACACTCAGTACCAGGAACAGGCCAGTCGCCACGGCCATATAAACCGCCATTTGCCCCAGATCGGCCTGAATGGCACCGGCGCCGATGAGGCTGGCGGTAACGCCCAAAGGCAGGAACCCAATAAAACTGCCGATCCAGAAATCGCGATGACTGACCGGACTCCAGGCCAATAGAATGTCGTTATAGAGTCCCGCCAGCGGCAGTTGCCGGACGATCAGCACAGAGAACCAGCCACTGCCCGCAGGTGAGCTCAACGCCCGGAGTTTGGGGTATTTCTCCAGCAAAGTCTCGGGCCGGGTATGGCGGGCCAGAACAAACAAGGCATAAGCCCCGAGGAGACTCCCCAGCTGGCTCCAGGCAAATCCCGCCTCAAATCCGAACAGCCACCCAGCGACCAGGCAAAAGACCAGTCGCGGCATGCCAAATGAGGTGCCGATGGCGGTCGCCAGCACAAAAACCGGGGGCGACCACAAGCCCAGCTGAGCGAAGGTGGCTCGCAACAATGCGCCATACTGCATCCAGTCTTTCCAGGGAAGCGTCAGTACCAGCGGACTCGCCAAGAGAAGAAGCGCTATCAGTAAAATCGAACCTTTTTTCATGCCTTATGGGGGATCCGGGATAAATCAGCAGCGGCGAGAAACCTGAGCCGAATCTGGTGTGGGTTGAGACCCAGGAGGGTATCAGAATCCAGTCATCGACGCGCCATGACTCGACAGGCGGAAGTTTATAGACTGTTTCCGCGACGCTCCACGGCAACACCAATCCCATATTTCTCTGGTTGTCGGGTAAAGACGAAAACGGGGCACCCGTCTATCCAGCACCATGAGCGGTTGTCGTGACCGGCTCCCTCAAGGTATAAAGCGGTGAAACCTGGAGCGCTTCATGAGCCGCGATACCGATCAAATCCTCTCACCTAAACTCGCTGACGGAACATCAAAAAAACCGTCGAACATTCGGAAACCCATGGAAAAGCCCTCCCCACCTGCCCCCTTGCACATGGACCCCACTCGCTACGGCGACTGGGAAAAAGCAGGGCAATGCATCGATTTCTGATGCCTCCTACGACAACAGACGGTAAACCAGCCACTCGCCCTGAGCTCTCAATGCGCCCCCGGCCCCTGTCTCCTCACTTGCAGGTTTACCGCCTCCCGCTGACAGCGATGCTCTCCATCAGCCACCGAATCACGGGCGTCATGCTCTCACTCGGTTTACTGGCGATTCCCGCGCTGTTACTCATGATGGTCCTCGCGCCCAAGGGATTTGCCCTGGTTCAGGCCGGCCTCGTTTCCTTGCCCGGAAAATCGGCCCTGTGGCTATGGATTTATGCCCTTTACTTTCACGCCTGCCATGGCATCAGACACCTGGTCTGGGACAGCCTGCGCGGACTGGACAAGCGCCACCTACAGCGACATAACCTTATCGAACTTGGCTTGTCGGTCTTTCTGACCATCGGAACCTTTCTGCTGACCGACGGACGCAGCCTGTCCAGTGGCTCCAGCCCATAGGGACGATACATTGCTTACCCGCCACTCAACACGGAACATCACGCGTCCAGCCAAGGCCACAAAGGACTGGCTCAAGGAGCGCATCACCGCCCTGGCGCTGATTCCCCTGACGGTCTGGTTCGCCTGTTTTCTCGCACGTCTCCCCGCAACCAGCGCGCGAGAACTGCCTGAGTGGCTGAGCCGCCCCCTGCACAGCCTGCCGTTGCTCGCGTTTATTTTCATCAGCGCTTATCACGCCGAACTCGGGCTGCACGCCGTGATGGATGATTACGTCCACGGACCGCGAATCAAAGGCTGTGGCCTGCTCGTTATCCGGCTGGCGCTGCTGGGGGTGCTGCTCCTCTCGGCCATCGCCCTTTTTTCTCTGTACCAGACACATTGATATGCCGGCTGCTTACCCCATCATCGAACACGAATACGATGTCATTGTCGTTGGTGCGGGAGGCGCCGGACTCAGAGCCTCGCTCGGTCTGGCCGAGCAAGGGCTGAAAACCGCCTGCATCAACAAGGTTTTCCCGACCCGCAGCCATACC
>SXQV01000227.1 GCA_005792805.1 Methylococcaceae bacterium
GGCTGGTCGATTTCCTCAAGAAACAACAGGAAGCCGCTGCGGCACCCGATCAGTATCCCACCTTCGCCGAGGCCGTTGATGCGTTCAGCCAATCGCTCGGACAGGACACCGGCGTGAAGGCGACGAAACGTCATGCCCTTATCGGAGTCGTTCCTCCCAAAATCCAGGCTGTCGGCTTCCGTGTGCCACCGCGACTACCCAGACGTAATCGCTGCCGGCCTGACCCTGTTCACCGTGTTCCTCGCCCAGAATGGCATGGCTGGGATAGGCGCGTTGCAGGATGTTGACGATTTCGTGTTCAGCCTGGCGATCAACCTCGCTGACGAAGTCATTGCGGCTCTTGGTGGTAATGTTGAGCAGGTCTACGCGGTCCATGGCACGGACGATGATATCGCCCGCTGCCCGTGCCGCCCGGACCGCGATATTTAGCATGGGATCCATGATTCGAGTTCGTGCTGTCGTGGTTTTTTAAAGAAGGAGCCCGGACCCTCCTGGGTCCGATGCGGATGCCTGTCGGCCTTTCCGCAGCCGAACAAGGGTATCAGACTTCTGCTATATTTTGGCCCCCTCAACTCCTGACCGGCCCTGCGACAATGCCCCTTTCCCATGTGCGGATCGTGATGATCAATACCACGCATCCCGGCAACATTGGCGGGGCGGCCCGGGCAATGAAGAACATGGGGCTGGCTGATCTCGCCCTGGTGGAGCCGAAGGAGTTTCCCAGCGGTGATGCCATTGCCCGTGCAGCGGGAGCAAGCGATCTATTGGATCGGGCAAGGGTTTGTGCGACTTTGGATGAAGCCATTGCCGATTGCGAGCTGGTGATCGGGGCCAGCGCCCGGCTCCGCAGCATCCCCTGGCCGCAACTCGACCCGCGTGAGTGCGCGGCAAAAGTCACGGGCACGACTGCCCGGACGGCGATTTTGTTCGGGCGCGAGCATTCCGGCCTGACCAATGACGAACTGGAACGCTGCCACTTTCTCCTGCACATTCCCTGCAATCCCGAGTTCAGTTCGCTCAATGTGGCGGCGGCGGTGCAGGTGGTTGCTTACGAGCTTTTCCATGCCGGTGGTCAACGGGATGATGGGTTGGCGTCGATGGTAGACGAAACCGCCTACGCGAACGGTGTGCAGATGGAGTCGTTCTTCGGCCATCTGGAGGATGTTCTGCGGGAAATCGGCTTTTTGCACGAAACCAAGCATGTGATGTCCATTCTCAGGCGGCTACGGCGTATCTTCAATCGGACTCATCTCGAAGAGAAAGAGCTGCATTTGCTCCGTGGCATTCTCACGGGCGTTCAGCGGCGGATTCAATCCTCTCGCTGATAAGCGGGAGCTTCGTCCCCTACCCCGGAAAATCCTGCGTCTCTTGGGTCGAAGGCATCGGGAAAGGGAGCCGTTTCGAGATTCTCCTCCCCCTCTGGAAATCCATCCGCATCCTCTGCGAACGCGGGCTCACCGTCGTTTTCTTCCATGGCCGGTGCAAACGTCCAGTCGAGTTCTGGCTCTTCCTCTTCTGTCGGCTCGGACACCTCCTGGAGCTGAGGTTCGGGAGTTACCCTCGGTTCGGGACTGATTTGGGGAGCCGGTTCGGTCCCGGCGGGGGGTAACTGCGCCGTCTCCGGAGCGATCCCTGATTCCGCCGGGGAGATAGCCGGGATGGGTTCAGATGGAGAGGCTGGTTCTGGCGGCGGGAGTATTTGAGGCGGCGGTGAGGGAGGGACAACCGCTACCACGGGGACTTCTGGCGTTGTTGAGATAGACCGCTCGAACGCCCACAATCCGAGAAAGACGAAGAACCCGACAAGACCTGCCATCCGGGAAAGTGTCACGTTGTGTTATCTCCTTCGTCCGTCAATGGAATTAGCCGTTCGGGCGCGTATGCTAACCGACGGTGTCATCCCTGAAAAAGTGCTAGGTTATTGTGGCATCAGGTCAAATTTACGGGAGGTCAGCATGTCTGCTTTTGGTTCGTTTGTTTTTTTCCTTTTTATCCTTTCCATCGTGCTGGTTGTGTTCAGCGTCAAGTTTGTGCCGCAGGGCATGGCCTACACGGTGCAGCGCTTCGGTAAATACACCATGACGTTGAGTCCGGGCCTGAATGTCATCATGCCCATCATCGACCAGGTTGGTGCCCGCATTAACATGATGGAGCAGGTGCTGGACGTGCCGTCGCAGGAAATCATCACCAAGGATAACGCGATGGTGCGGGTCGATGGCGTGGTGTTTTACCAGATCATCGATGCCGCCCGTGCGGCCTATGAGGTCAGTAACCTTGAATACACGATCCTGCAGCTGACCCTGACGAATATCCGCACGGTGATGGGCTCCATGGATCTCGATGAGCTGCTATCCAAGCGGGATGAAATCAATTTCCGGTTACTCTCGGTGGTGGACGATGCGACCACGCCCTGGGGTGTCAAGGTGACGCGCATTGAAATCAAGGACATCAAACCCCCGCAGGACCTGGTGGATTCAATGGCGCGGCAGATGAAGGCGGAACGCGACAAGCGCGCGGCGGTACTGGAGGCGGAGGGCCTGCGCCAGGCGGCCATACTCAGGGCCGAGGGCGAGAAGCAGGCCGCCGTGCTGGAAGCCGAGGGCCGCAAGGAGGCCGCGTTCCGTGAGGCGGAAGCCCGTGAGCGGCTGGCCCAGGCGGAGGCGCGGGCGACCCTGATGGTGTCGGAAGCCATCGCCAAGGGCGATGTGCAGGCCATCAATTACTTCGTGGCGCAGAAATATGTGGAAGCGTTGCAGAGCCTGGCTTCAGCTGACAACAACAAGGTGATTCTGATGCCGCTGGAGTCTTCCAGTGTGATCGGTGCCCTGGGCGGCATCGGCGAGTTGACCCGCGAAGCCTTCAAAAAGAAGGCAGGTTAGCGGTCATGCCCTTCGAGACTGTTTTCTGGCACTGGTGGTCCTTGGGCGTCCTTCTGCTCATTGTCGAGCTGCTGGCACCCGGGATGTTCTTCCTCTGGATGGGCGAGAGCGCCCTGGTGGTAGGGGGTGTACTCTGGCTGTTCCCGGGTGTGAGCTTCGAACATCAGGTAATGCTGTTTTCGCTACTGTCGGTGTTCAGTGTCCTTATCGTCCGGCGCTTGCTCCGGAGCAACCCCATTCAGTCTGATCGTCCCCTGCTCAATCAGCGCACGGCCCAGTATGTGGGTCGCGTGTTCACCCTGGAGGAGCCCATCGTGAATGGGCGCGGGAAGATTCATGTGGATGACTCGACCTGGCGGGTCGAGGGCGAA
>SXQV01000228.1 GCA_005792805.1 Methylococcaceae bacterium
CCGCCGATGGCCATGACCATGTGAATGCCGAACAGCAAGGCAACTCCGGTCATGACATACAAGGGCAGCATTCCTTCTGTCCCGTCCACATTCAGGAACCACCGGCCGACAACAATTGCCGCAATGAGCAGGCCAAGATTCAGGAAATGTCTTGCGGGTAGCATCACGGGTTTGCCGGTAATTTTCCCCGAAAGCTTGCCGAACGCGATCAGCGAACCAGAGAAGGTGACCGCTCCGATGAGAATCCCGATATAGATTTCCACTTCATGAATGGTCTTCTCGACACCCGACAGGTGGCTCGCAGGGTCCAGATAATTGGCGTAACCCACCAGTACAGCCGCCAGACCGACGAGGCTGTGCATTAGCGCGACCAATTCCGGCATTTCGGTCATCTTCACCTTTTTAGCGGCAAAGATGCCTATGGACGCCCCGATGAGGATGGCGATCACGAGTGGCAGGTAGCCGGTACTGGTAACTTTTGGCCCGGCAATCGTTGCCAGAATGGCAATCGACATGCCGAATATGCCGTAGAAATTACCTCGGCGTGCGCTTTCAGGGTTGGATAATCCACCCAAACTCAGAATGAAGAGTACGGTGGCGGCGATGTAGGAGACAGTGACTAATCCTTCAGAAAACATGGTTGAAAACTCCGCTATTTATTTCCGGAACATGCTGAGCATGCGCTGGGTAACCCAGAAGCCGCCGGCCATGTTGATGGAAGTGAGAACCAGGGCGATGCCGGCGAGGATCTTGATTTCCGGTGAGGAAATCTGAACCAGCGCACCAATCGCGATGATGCTGGAGATGGCATTGGTCACGATCATCATCGGAGTATGCAGCGCCGGGGTGACATTCCAGATCACCATATAGCCGACAAAGCAGGCGAGTACGAACACCGTGAAGTGCTCCATGAAGGCGGCGGGGGCGTTGGCACCTACCCACCAGAACAGCAAACCGGCCACGGCAGTTTTCAGGCTGGTGCTGGCCCAGGCAGGCAGTAGCGGTGGTTTTTCCTCCTTGACCACTGCGGCGGTAACCGCTGCGCCCGGTTTGGGTGCCGCTGATACGGCAATGGGGGGCGGCGGCCAGGTGATGGAGCCGTCCTTGACGACGGTCGCACCCCGTATCATTTCGTCGTCCATGTTGACCGTGATTTTTCCATCCTTTTCCTTGCAAAGTTCTTCCAGCAGACGGAGCAGGTTGGTTGAATAAAGCGTGGACGACTGACGCGCCAGACGGCTGGGCAGGTCGGTGTAGCCGATGATGGTCACGCCGTGCTTAACGACGACCTTGCCCGGCTCGGTGAGTTCGCAGTTGCCGCCCTGCTCGGCGGCCAGGTCAACAATCACGCTGCCGGGTTTCATGGACCGGACCATCTCGGCGGTAATCAGCCGGGGTGCCGGTTTACCAGGAATCAGAGCCGTGGTGATGATGATGTCCACGTCCCTGGCCTGGTTGGCGTAGAGCTCTTTTTGGGCTTTTTGAAACCCTTCGCTCATAACCTTGGCGTAACCGCCGGCGGTTGAGCCTTCCTCTTTGTAATCGACCTCGACGAACTCGGCGCCCATCGACTTGACCTGATCCTTAACCTCGGGCCGTGTGTCGGACGCGCGAACGATAGCACCCAGACCATTAGCGGCACCGATGGCCGCCAGTCCGGCGACACCGACACCGATGATGAAGACCTTGGCCGGCGGAACCTTGCCGGCGGCGGTTCCCTGGCCGGTAAAGAATCGGCCGAATTCGTGGGCCGCTTCGATGACGGCGCGGTAGCCGGCAATGTTGGCCATCGAGCTCAATGCGTCGAGTTTCTGTGCCCGTGAAATGCGGGGCACGCTATCCATGGCGATGACGGTGGCCTTTTTAGCCGCCAGTTTTTCCATTAGTTCAGGGTTCTGGGCCGGCCAAATGAAGCTGACGAGGCTGCCGCCCTCGCGGAGGCGGGCGACCTCATCGATGGATTGTTCAGGATGAATTTCCGGGCCACGCACCTTGAGGATGATGTCCGATTCCGACCAGACTCCTGCCGGATCTGCAATATCACAACCGACAGCGCGATAAGCCTCATCGGAAAAGTTGGCCGCTGCACCGGCACCGCTCTCCACAGTCACGGAAAATCCCAGTTTGATCAGCTTTTCAGCGACCTCTGGCACCGTGGCTACGCGCTTCTCTCCGGCGTGCACTTCTTTGGGGACACCAATTCGCATAAGCGTTTCTCCTCGTTATAATTCCGGGCGCGCATGCCCCATGGGTCAAGCGCCTCATTATTGATTTACAGACACGTTTCAGGTGACGAGACGCTTGCCCAAGGAAGCGGCACTGGATGCCATGGCCTTGAACTGCCCGTGCAACGGTACCGTTCTGGCGTGTTTTGGCCAGACTCTCGTTTCGTCCCTGAGCCTATGTAATGGAAATGACTGGCAGGGTCAACTCTCCACCGTCTTTACACGGCTGTTTTTAATCGCTACTACCAATAGGCTGACATCGCATCAAGCAACATGAATGAGCTAATTCAAGTCGATCAACTCACGCGTTATTACGGCGATCATTGCGCCGTGAACAATGTCACCTTTACGCTGCGGAAAGGCGAAATTCTTGGGTTTCTGGGGCCGAACGGTGCCGGCAAATCCTCGACCATGCAAATGGTCTGCGGCAATCTGGCGCCGACGTCCGGTCAAATCAGGATTAATGGCATCGATATTCTGGATAACCCCAAAGAAGCCAAGCGCGAGCTGGGTTATCTGCCGGAAATCCCTCCCGTGTATCGTGAACTGACGGTTGATGAATATCTGCTCTACTGCGCTCGCCTCCACGGAATCCCGCGTGAGCGATGGAAAGCCGCACTGGATCAGGCCAAGGAGCGTTGCGGGCTGACCGATGTTCAGGAGCGGCTGATCGGCAATTTGTCCAAGGGCTATCAGCAGCGCGTGGGTATCGCCCAGGCGATTCTGCATATGCCCGCCGCCATTATTCTCGATGAACCCACGGTGGGTCTCGACCCGTTACAGATCCGGGAAATCCGGGGGCTGATTCGCGAGCTGGGGCAGGAGCATGGCGTCATCCTCTCTACGCATATCCTGTCCGAGGTTCAGGAATCCTGTACGCAGGTTCAGATCATCAATCAGGGCAAGCTGGTGCTGAACGATAGTATCGAAGGCCTGGAGCAGCAGATGCGGGCCTCCAGTCTGGTGGTTGAATTGCAGCGGGCACCTGACCTCATGAAATTAGCCGGGATCCATGCGGTACAGAAGATCGATGACCTCGGCGAACAGCGTTACCGTATCTTCCACGACAAAGACTACAACCCCGCTGAGCAACTGGCTGAAGTGATCGTCTCTTCCGGCTGGGGCCTGCGTGAACTCACGCCCGAGCGGCGCAGTATGGAGCAGATATTCATCGACATTACCCGACAAACCCCCGCAAGTCAGGAGGCAGCCGCATGATGGCCCTGGTCATTGCCGGACGCGAATTCCGGTCCCTGTTTCTCTCGCCGCTGGCCTGGACGATGCTGGGTGTTATCCAGATTATTCTGGCCTACATGTTTCTGGCGCAGCTGGATTACTTCCTGATGGTGCAGCCGCGCATCGCCGGTATGGAGGAGGCACCCGGCATCACGGATCTGATTGTTGCGCCCCTGTTCGGCAATGCCGGCATCATTCTCTTGCTGGTTACGCCCTTGCTTACCATGCGGCTGATTAGTGAAGAACGTCGCAACCGCACACTCAGCCTGTTATTCACGGCCCCGGTCTCCATCAGCGAGATTGTCATCGGTAAATATCTCGGGGTACTGGCGTTCCTGCTGATTACCGTGGCCATGATTCTGTTGATGCCCTTATCACTGCTGTGGGGCGGCGGGCTGGATGCCGGCAAGCTGGTGGCCTGCGTCGTGGCGCTTACGCTGCTGTTGGCCGGTTTCGCGGCGGTGGGCCTTTATATGTCCGCCTTGGCGGCCCAGCCCACGGTGGCCGCCGTCAGTACGTTTGGTGCCTTGCTGCTGCTATGGATCATCGATTGGTCTTCGCACTCCGGGAGCACGGGCGGTGGCGCTCTGGAATATCTTTCGCTGCTTCGCCATTACGAAGGGCTATTGAAAGGGCTGATTACCACCACCGACCTCATTTATTTTGTGCTGTTCATCACCACGTTCCTGGTGCTGAGCGTTCACCGTCTCGATAACGACCGCCTGCAAAAATGAAGATCAACCGTAAGACGCATCTCGAAATCCGCCTGCAGAATCTGCTGTTCAGTTTGCTGTTTCTGGTTGCCGTGGGCCTGGCCGCCTGGCTAAGCACCCAGTATTCCGCCCAGTTCGACTGGACGGCCAGCCACCGGCACACCCTGTCGGAAGCGAGCCGCAGGGTGCTGGATCTGGTGAAAGCGCCCGTCACGATTACGGCCTATGCCCGTGAGAACCAGCAGGTTCGCGAGCCCATCCGTGATCTGCTTGATCGCTACAGCCGTTACAAGAAAGACTTCACCCTCCAGTTCGTCAATCCCGATACCCAGCCGGAAAAAGTCCGGCAATTGGGTATTCAGGTCGATGGTGAAATGGTCATTGACTATCAGGGACGCTCGGAAAAAATCCAGGAGGCCGGGGAAACCAGTCTGACGAATGCCCTACAGCGATTGGCCACCGCTGAAGAGCGAACCATCGTCTTTCTCGAAGGCCATGGTGACCGCTCGCCACTGGGTAAGGCCAATCATGATCTACAGCAGTTTGCCGATGAATTGAAGCGCAAGGGATTCACGATTGCAGCGGCAAATCTGGCTGTCACCCCCCTGATTCCCGACAACACCGATGTGCTGGTGATAGCGGGGCCTCGCACGAATCTCCTGCCGGGGGAGCTCAAACTCATCGAAGACTATGTCACCAGGGGCGGCAATCTTTGGTGGCTGGGAGATCCGGGGGACTTGCACGGACTCGCATCACTCGCGACGCAGCTGGGTGTCCGCTTCTTGCCCGGTGTCGTGGTGGATGCGTCCACCCAGCTGCTGGGTATCGATGACCCTACTTTCGCACTGGTGTCCGATTATCCGCCCCACGCCATCACCCAGGGTTTTCAACAGATGACCATGTTTCCGTCTGCGGCGGCATTGGATCAGAACGAAAAGAGCGACTTTGAAAAAGAGCCCGTGTTGGCCACCCTGCCGCGCTCCTGGACTGAGCTGGGACCGATTGAAGGGAAAATCGCCTATGACGCGGGTAAGGGTGAACGTCAGGGACCGCTGGATTTAGGCTATGCCATCACGCGCCCGCTGAGTCCGGATTCGACCGAAAAAGTGGCCGAAGATCAACCGGCGGAGGCCAAAACGCCGGTCGAACAGCGCATTATCGTGGTGGGGGATGGTGATTTTCTGTCCAACACGTACCTGGGCAATGGTGGAAATCTGGAGTTGGGCATTAACATGGTGCAGTGGCTGAGTCGCGGTGATGCGCTCATCAATATACCGGCCAAGATCGCACCGGATCGTCAGTTACAGTTGTCCCCCTTTGCTTCCGGGGTCATTGCCATCGGTTTCCTGTTCGTCTTGCCTATGCTGCTGATTGGTACCGGTGCCTGGGTCTGGTTCAAACGCAGGAGCCGGTAAAATGCAATCCCGTCTGCTCGCCAATCTGATTCTTCTGGCGGTCATCGCAATCCTTGCGGCGGTGGCCATCATCAAACCGGGGAAAAAGGAAGTTGCACCACCGCCATTGTTGGCCATTGATGCCCACACGTTGACGCACGTCATCCTGCAAAACAGGGAGACGCTGCACTTCGAAAAACAAGACGGGCAATGGCGTCTGACCGCACCGTTTGCGGCACGGCTCAACCAGACCCGTGTCAGTCAATTGCTGGACGTAGCCAACGCCACCAGTGCAGCGCAGTATCCGCTTAAAGCGGACGAGCTAGCCCAGTTTGGCCTGAATCCGCCCCAGGCCACCCTGACTCTGGGAGATAAGGTTTTGCAGTTTGGGAGTACCGATCCGCTCAAAATGCGCCGCTATGTCCGGATCGGCGACACCCTTCACTTGGTGGATGACAACTTTTTCCATCATCTGACGGCGGCGGCGACTGACTACGTGGACAAAAGACTCCTCCCCGAGGGCGCTAAAATTCGGGAAATTCAATTACCCGGGCTCAGGGCCGTCAAGAGTGCGGAAGGCAAATGGATAGCAGAACCGGCGGCTGACCTCGGCACGGATCTGGCTGAACTGGCCTCCGTCTGGGCCACTTCCCGTGCAATTGACGTCAAGCAGATGGACCCATCGGCGGCCGGGGACATCATCCGTATCGGTCTGGCCGAAGCTGAGCCCATCGAGTTTGTCATCCTGAAAACGGTTCCCGAACTGTTACTGGGCCGCCGGGATCTCGGGTTGCAGTACGAGCTGACCCGTGAAACGTCCCGTGAACTATTGAATCAGCCCAAGCCCATGGCTCCGCCACCTGGCGGTCAGGATTATCCGGAAGGACAGCAAGGCGAGGAAGACGCGGGCGAACATGAAGAGTCTGGCGAGCCCGAAGATGAAGGCCACGATGAAGATAGGGAGTAAACCCAGCCCTTGAGCGCCGTCATTCACTGACTGTTCAGCACGATGCCTGAGTTGCCCGAGGTCGAAACCACATTGCGTGGTATTCGGCCTCATCTTTTGGGCCAGACAGTAGCCAGTCTGGTCGTTCGTGAGGCTCGTCTACGCTGGCCGATACCCGGGAATCTGCCCGAACAGCTTCAGGGTCAGCCGATCGGGACGCTGGAACGCCGTGGGAAATATCTCCTGATTGGCGTAGGGCAGGGCACCCTGATTCTGCACCTGGGCATGTCCGGCAGTCTCCGGGTGACCGAAGCCAGTATTCCACCCCGCAAGCATGATCATTACGACCTTATCCTGCCGGGCGGGACGTGTCTTCGTTTTCACGATCCGCGCCGATTTGGCTGTTTGCTCTGGACTGAAGCCGATCCGGCACAGCATCCGCTGATTGCCGTACTGGGGCCGGAACCGCTAGGCGATGGATTCACCGTCGCTCATCTCCATGCGCGTTCCCGGGGACGCACCGCCGCAGTCAAGTC
>SXQV01000229.1 GCA_005792805.1 Methylococcaceae bacterium
GCGCTTGTCCTCGAACAGCAGAAAGCGGTACTTGTCCGGCAGCGGCTTGCCCGCTTCCATGAAGCGGATGATTTCCTGCTGTTCCTGTTCGGTCAGTTTTGCCATGAGAATCCGCCCATAAAACGATGGCGGATTATGTCATTCTGCTGGCCGGTAGGGCTATGCCATGATTGACCCGCCGCAGGGCAATCGCATCTGCCAGTTCGTTTTGGCCGGGTTGCCCGGTCTGCGGCGGGTTCGCCATCCCCCTGCAAAATTTCTGCTTGCCGCTGCCTGCCTGCTTCGCCGTAGCGGGTGAGGGTCGTCAAAACACGGTCATGACCGAGGTTCTGGCTCCATGCCTGGATCGCCTTGTCTGTGAAAATGCCCATACGGTACGGTCTCCGGTGTGTGTACCACCAAAACCATGCCCCGCCCCACTGGTGGTACACAAGGTGGCACACACAAACACAAAAAGCCCCGATTTACGGGGCTTGCAGAGGATTGGCGGGATGGGCTAAAACAGCCTGAAACATCATTCCACGTTCTGTATCTGTTCTCGCATCTGCTCTATCAACACCTTGATTTCAACCGAGATACGAGTCGTCTCAACGTCGGCGGATTTAGAGCCGAGGGTGTTAGCTTCGCGGTTAAGTTCCTGGAGAAGAAAATCCAGCCGCCGGCCGGCGGGTTCCTTGTGTTTCAGCGTTCGCAACACTTCGACCAGGTGGGTTTCGAGACGGTCCAGCTCCTCGGCGACATCCAGCTTTTGCGCAAGATAGACCATCTCCTGTTCCAGGCGATCATTGTCGGGCAGGCTGGTGACCTCAGCCAGACGGGTGATGACTTTGCCCCGGATCGCCTCCAGCACCTCCGGCAGGCGGCATTTGGCGGCATCGACCTGTGCCTGGATTCGGCGACAGCGATCCTCTATCAGCATGGCGAGCTGTTTTCCTTCCTTCTCACGCGCCACCACCACTTGTTCCAGCGTCACCGACAACAGACTCAGCGCCTGCGCCGCGAGCGCCTCACGATCGGCTTCCGGCTGATGCAGGGCGCCCGGCCATAGCAATACCTGAAGCGCGTCGAACGGTGCCAGCGCGCCAGTGCCAAGCCGCTCTACTTCACGGGCCGTCGCCAGAAGCTGTTCGACCAGGGGACGGTTGATCTGAATGGCTGCCTCACCCGGTTCGGCCTTTTTCCACAGCAAGGTGCAATCCACCCGGCCCCGCTTAAGCCGCTGGGCAATAGCCGCACGCACGTCGGATTCCAGAAAACGGAAAATGTCAGGCAGGCGCAGTGAAATATCGAGAAAACGGTGGTTGACGGTGCGAACCTCCCAACTCAATATCCCACCCTCCAGTTCCTGCTCGCCACCTGCAAAAGCGGTCATACTGCGAATCATAAATTTCACCTGTCACAAAAAAATTGAAGCGTCCGATGGTAAGCCGGCCAGTTACCGTATACATCGCATGGCCCCGGCGCAGGCCTTTCAATTGTCCATTGCCAGCTGATCGCATACAGTATCCGCCACTCATACACACTCCTGGAAACCACCTGAATGACCGAAACTCCCATTGAGCGCAAGGAGCATGACCACAGCGTGGTCGAGGAATTGCTGAATGAACGCCGACAACTTTGGTCCCTGTATACAGCGCTCGGCAACTTGCGTCCCTTTACGGCTGACCAGTCCCTGAAAACCCGGCTTCGAGAGTTTTGCCAGGTGTTGGTCGACTACATCTCCCTGGGCCATTTTGAAATGTACCCTCGATTGACCGATGTCCCTGAACGCCGCGCACGGGTCCAGGCCCTGGCGAACACGCTGTACCCAAAATTCATGGAGGCGACAGATGCCGCCATCGAATTCAACGACCAGTATGAGCCACTGGCGGACAGTGCGTTAGTGGCTACCCTGGAGCCAGATTTATCCACGCTGGGCGAGGCATTAACAACCCGATTTGAACTGGAAGACCAGCTGATCAGTGCCATGGCGGATTGATACCCGTCCGGCGACCATCCACTCAAAGCGAAACCATGCAGCAAAGCCTAGCCCCGTGATAAGCCCCATCAATTATTGTCCGCAGTGCAGCCAACCGGTGCGCCAGGGCATCCCGGAGGGGGATGACCGCCCACGGCATATTTGCGATGCCTGCGGCAGCATTCATTATCAGAATCCCAAGGTGATTGCCGGATGCATCCCTGTGTTCGGCGAACGGGTATTGCTATGCAAGCGGGCAATCGAACCCCGTCTGGGCTACTGGACACTGCCGGCCGGCTTCATGGAGCTGGGAGAAACCTTGGCGGAAGCCGCCCGGCGGGAGGCTCGGGAGGAGGCCAATGTAGAGGTCGAACTGGAAGCTCTCTACACTCTGTTCAGCCTGCCACATATTTCGCAGGTATACGCTTTTTTCAGGGGCCGGATGCGGGCAGAACTCTTCTCGGCAGGCGAGGAGAGCCTGGAAGTCCGCCTATTCCATGAAGATGAAATCCCCTGGGATGAGCTGGCATTTGAAACCGTGCGCCGCGCCCTGCGCCTCTTCTTCGAGGACCGGCATGGCGGTAACTTCACCTTCCGTACCGAAGACATCGGCCCGGAACTCAACCGGCGGCCCCGCCCCGCCTGATGACCTGACCGTTCTTGACGCCGCGTCATGGCTCATGCGTTTATCGCAACGCTTGAACCAACCTCTCCGCTCCATCGCCCGTATTTTCAAACGGCCATACCGCCTCATGGTCGAGCGGCATTAACCCCCCCAGCAAGGACTCAGGTGAGCAACGCTTTCATACGTTGCCCCATCTCCGTCGGCGTGTTCACCACCGCGACACCTGCCGCCTTGAGGGCGGCCACCTTACTGGCTCCCGTCCCTTTGCCGCCGGTGATGATGGCACCGGCATGGCCCATACGTTTGCCAGGCGGCGCGGTGAGGCCAGCGATATAACCGACCACGGGCTTGGTGACGTGGGTCTTGATGTACTCCGCCGCCTCTTCCTCGGCGCTACCGCCGATTTCGCCGACCATGATGATACCGTGCGTTGCCGGATCTGATTCGAAGCGCGAAAGCACCTCAATGAAATCGAGCCCCTTGATCGGGTCGCCACCGATGCCGACGCAGGTGGTCTGACCGAGCCCAGCCCGGGTGGTCTGGTAGACCGCCTCGTAAGTCAGGGTGCCGGAACGGGAGACGATACCGATTGAGCCCGCCTGATGGATAAAACCAGGCATGATGCCAATCTTGCACTCACCCGGCGTGATGATGCCGGGACAGATGGGACCGATCAACACGGCGTCATAATCGTTCAGCGCGGCCTTGACGC
>SXQV01000230.1 GCA_005792805.1 Methylococcaceae bacterium
AAAAAAATGAAACATTCTTATATTAAAGTGACACTTTCCGCACTGATGCTGTTTGTCTCCGCAGGGGAGTCGCTGGCAGCTCCGACGCCTTATTATGCGATTGTGGATGCCGGTAGTGGCGGGTCAAGGGTGTATCTGTATAAGGTAGATCAAACCATTCCTTCCTCTCCGGCGGTGACGCAGTTTGCGTTTGAGAAAAATAAAATAAAGCCGGGAATTTCTACCGATCTCGGTGACTGTAGCGGATATATTGAACCCTTGTTTACAGCCTTGAATGGCGCTCTCGTATCCAACGGGATACCGCAAGAGCAGGTCACGGTTTCTCTACAGGCAACGGCGGGGATGCGGGTGATTTCTCCCGTCGAGCAGGCGACTTGTTACGGTGAGGTCAAGTCGCAATTGCAGACCATGATTCCGCGAGCCGTGATCGGGCCGATACAGACCATTCAGGGCCGGTATGAAGGGGCCTATAAGTGGTTGACGGTAAATTATCTGAAGGGAACCCTGTCTGGAGGTCAGAAAACGGCAGGGGTTCTGGAGGTGGGCGGCGGGTCTTCCCAGATGACCTTCGAGTCACCCGGAAAACTGAATACCCTGGATTTTATAAGCATCCCGTTTGCAGGAAAGTCCTATGGATTATTTTCCAGAAGTTATACCGGGCTGGGGGGTAACTTCTCCCGGGAAGATGCCACTGACGACCCCAATGCGTTTCAGGTAGGGTTCAAGCTGGCCAGCGGTGCCATTGGCACGGGCCGTTACCATAAAGGCAAAGCTTCCGCTCACAAGACGATTCGCGATAAGCCCGTACATATTCCAGCCCAGGCCAGGCTGCCAGCGCTGGCTTCTTTTGTCGGTGTCGGACTTTATTCAACGGTGGCATTAGACCTTGGCCTTGGTAACCAGATTTCTGCAAATACCATTGATGAGGCGGCGAGTGTAGTGGCGCAGACGCCTTACGACCAGAATACGACCAATAAATTTGAATTCAGCAGGGTGTACAGTGCCCAGCTGGTTTCAGAAATGATCAGAACCTGGTTCTCACCCTCCGGGAAACTGATTGTCGAAGAGGCTATTGGTGGCAAAGAAATTACCTGGACTTTAGGCGCGGCGCTCTTTCTCGGCTCGAATGGTGTGTTACCGGCGCAGTAGAACTAATCAACTTCATACCGGAGGATTGCTGTGATGACGATGAACAAAATAATTCTGGTGTCTTTTCTGTCAGGATTGATCCATTCCACTTGGGTGCAGGCAGCGGAGGTGCCCGCGAAACCCGCACAGGTGCAACCGTCTTCCGCTGCGCAGCAACCGGCGGCACCCGTGGAGCAAAAACAACCCGCCCAGCCGCCGTCCGCCCAGCCCGCGAAATCAGCCCCGGCGGCTCCCTCGTGGGGCGGTTATTGCCGGGAGCATACCTGCTGATGCCGCTGTCCCGCGTGCCGGACAGTCACACGCCGAAGGCGGTGGAATGTCCTGATTCCAGTGTGCATGGAGGCACCGGGATATTGAGTTCGATGGTTGTCCTTCACCCTATATTCCTGATGGGAGATACCCGATGAGTCTGAAAAACAATCTGTTTGCCCTGGCCCTGTCCACGATGATCTGGCATTCGCCCGTTCATGCGGATGAGCCGTCCTGGAACTATGCGGATCAGGACCAGCCGGGCGGCTGGGGTGCCATTGAAGGGGCGGAAACGCCGCCGCCCTATAACTATCCCTATGCGGAGTGTGCGATAGGCGAAAAGCAAACGCCGGTGGAAATTGGTAACGTCAGGAAAACCCCGGTAAATGGGGTGACGTTCAATTGGCAGCCGTTTCGCGCTGACTTTTACAATACGGGCTATGCGATCCAGGCCCAGCCCGTGGCTCCGGATGCCTATTCCGGAACGACCAAGGTGGGCAGGGATAGTTACCGCCTGGTGCAGGCCCATTTGCACTCGCCCAGCGAGCATACCCTCAATGGGAAACGGTATGACGCCGAGATGCACTTCGTGAATGACCGGGGGGATGGAGGGTTGACCGTGGTGGGCCTCATGATCGAACTGGGCCGCCCGAATGAGCAGGTTCAACTGATGCTCGACAACACGGTCAACACACCGGGCTCACCGACGCACAACCCTACCCGTATTGTCTTCGAGCCCAAAAAACTGCTGCCCAGAGGAACCGGCAGCGGCAAGTTTTTCACTTATTCCGGTTCATTGACGACGCCTCCCTGTACGGAGGGCGTCAACTGGTATGTTTACGAAAAGCCGATCACCATTTCTTCCGGGCAACTGTCGGCATTGAAGGCTTTTTATGATGGTAACTACCGCTATCTTCAGCAGTTGAATGGCCGCCAGCTGATGACCAATAAATAGCCGCCGGTAGGGTGTCTGAGGTGGTACACGAGGGGAGCCACGGCAGCCGGCAATCAGGCCTGTCTGATAGGGCCATGCCGCCGCAGGGTGCTACTCGTATCGAACACCCGCGATAAACCACGTTGCCGGTCCGGACGGGGTTTGCACCTGAACCTCGTCGCCCACGGCTTTTTTCAGCAGCGCCCGCGCCATCGGGGAATCCACGCTGATCCAGCCTTGTTGGGTGCCGATCTCGTCGGCACCGACGATGCGGTAGGTGCTCTCCTCGCCGGCCGTGTCCTCCAGTGTGACCCAGGCTCCGAAAAAAATGCGTTCGCGGTTGCCCGGCAGTTGACTGACGACGGTCAGTGACGGCAATCGTTTTTGCAAATAACGGATGCGGCGGTCTATCTCGCGTAATTCCTTCTTGCGGGAGATGTATTCGGCATTTTCCGAGCGGTCACCTTCAGCGGCGGCCGCCGCGAGATGCCGGGTGACGTCGGCGCGGCGTTCCCATAGCGCCTTCAGTTCCGACTCCAACCGCTGTGCACCGGCGGCGGTGATGTAGGGAGACGATCTGGGCGAAGGAGGCCGCCAGCGGGACATGGGTCGAAACGCGCTCAATCAAAAGTGGGGCGAAAAAGTATAGCAGCCGCCGGGCCGGGTAGCGGTCTGTTGCTGTGTTGGTGACCTGCGGTGCTTGACACCCGCTTAAAACGATTGTTTTAATGGCCCGGATTAAACGGTTGTTTTAGGTGGACTGCCCATGAATTATCTGGACGAACAGGATCCGACGCGTGACCGGATTCTCCAGGCCGCGCTGGAGAACTTTGCCGAACGTGGTTTCAAGGCGGCCACCGTGCGGGAGATCTGTTCACAGGCAGATGTGAATGTGGCTTCGGTCAATTATTACTTTCGCAGCAAGGAGGCCCTTTACCGGGAGGCGCTGGTCTACTCGTTCAAGGAGGCGGACCGCAAATACCCACCGGTGGCCTTTGCCAATGACGCGCTCCCGCCCGATGACCGCCTGCATCTGTTTATTCGCGGTTTGCTGATGCGCCTGATGGATGAGGGGCAGCTGGGCTTCCACGCCAAGCTGATGGCGCGTGAAATCGCCGATCCCACGGCGGCGCTGGATTACATCGTTGAAACTGTCATGCGGCCGCGCTTTAAGGCGCTGCGGGATCTTCTGCCGCATTTCGTGGGGGAGGGGTGGCATGCGACGGACATCGACCGCTTCATTCTTGGTGTCATCGGGCAATGTCTGGTGTATCGGCACGCGCGACCGATGGTGGAACGGTTGTGTCCGGCGGCCATTTCCAGTCCGGGTGCAATCGATCGCACGGCTGAGATGATCTTTCATTTTTCCCTGGCCGCCTTGCGTCAGTTTGGCCGCGAAAATAAGGAGAAGGCATGAATTACATCGCGCTAAAAATGCTGATGGGTGATCGGGGCAAGTACCTGGGTATCGTCATGGGTCTCACCTTTGCTTCGCTGATCATGACCCAGCAACCGGCGATCTTTGTCGGCCTGATGATGCGTTCCTACAGTTTCATTACCGATGTCGGGTTGCCGGATATCTGGGTGATGGACCCCAAGGTGCAGTTCATCGACGATGTGAAGCCCATGCAGGATATGGAGCTGTACCGGGTACGCGGCATCGAGGGCGTGGAATGGGCCACGCCGCTTTACAAGGGGCTGATCAAGGCGCGGCTGGCGAACGGCAATTTCCAGACCTGCAATGTCATCGGGCTGGATGATGCCACCCTGATTGGCGGCCCCCCGCTGATGCTGGAGGGGCGGCTGGAGGATTTGCGGCGCAGCGATGCGGTCATCATCGACCGGGACGGCGCGGTGGAAAAACTGGGGTTGCCTGGGCCAGACGGAAAACCGGTTCCGCTGAAGGTCGGCGACACGCTGGAGCTTAATGACCGTCGCGCCATGGTGGTTGGCATCGCCAAAACCACCCGCACTTTCCAGTCGCAGCCGGTGGTGTACACCACCTACACCCGGGCGATGATGTACGCCCCGCGCGAACGCAAACTGCTGTCCTTCATTCTGGTCAAGGCCAAGCCGGGCGAAGATCCCAGGGCCGTGACCGAACGCATCCGCCGCCGCACCGGGCTGGCCGCTTATACCCAGGCCGAGTTCCAGAAGCTGACGTATGACTATTTCATGGAAAACACCGGCATCCCGATCAACTTCGGCATTTCGGTGACGCTGGGTTTCATTGTCGGTGCGGCCATTGCCGGCCAGACCTTCTACAGTTTCACCATGGAAAATCTGCGTCAGTTCGGTGTGCTCAAGGCGATGGGGGCCAGCAACTGGACGCTGTTGCGGATGATTCTGCTGCAGGCGACCCTGGTGGGCATCATCGGCTATGGGCTCGGTGTCGGGCTGACTTCGCTGTTTGGCTGGGCGATGCGGAACAGCATCCTGGCCTTCAAGTTTCCCTGGCAGCTGCTGGTGTACAGCGGTCTGGGCGTGACCCTGATCTGTGTCTTTGCGGCGCTCATCAGCATTCGCAAAGTCATTGCGCTGGAGCCCGCCGTGGTTTTCAAGGGATAGCGGCCGCGATGAGCGAACTTGCGGTTCATTGTCAGGGCCTGGTCAAAACCTACGATACCGGTGACCAAAAAGTCATGGCGCTACGGGGGGTTAATCTCGATATACATACCGGCAAGCTGATGATGCTGGTAGGGCCTTCCGGCTGCGGCAAGACCACGCTGATCTCGGTCATTGCCGGCATTCTCGATCAGGATGAAGGCGTCTGCCGGGTGTTCGGGCAGGATCTTCTGCATCTGCAACAGAAAGACCGCCTGCGCTTTCGGGCACAGAACATCGGCTTCGTCTTTCAGGCTTACAACCTGCTGCCGACGCTGACGGCGGTCGAGAATGCCTCGATTCCGCTCATTATCAACGGCATGAAACGGCAGGAAGCAACCCGCCGGGCGGGAGAGATGCTGGAGCGGGTCGGCCTGGGCCAGCGCTTGAGTTCATTGCCCGCGCAATTGTCCGGTGGCCTGCAGCAACGCTTCGCCTTCGCCCGGGCGCTGGTGCACAACCCCCGGCTGATTGTCTGCGACGAACCGACCAGTGCGCTCGATCATGAAACCGGACATCACGTCATGGAACTGCTGAAGGCGATTGCCCTGGATGATCGCAAGGCACTGGTGATCGTGACTCATGATGCCCGTATTTTTGAATTTGCCGATGGGATTGCCCGCATGGACGATGGTCATATCACGAAACTGGAGGACAGGCATGTCAAGCGAGAGCGAGCCGTCATGGGGGCGATGCGTGCGTAGTGCGGAAGAAATCAGACAAAGGGAGCGGACTTAAGCCATGTTACCCAAAGCGACCCTGCCCATTCTGGCCGCCGCCGGCTTTGTCTTCGGTATTTATTCCGTAATCAATGGCAGCAAACCGGTACCGGTGGCACCGGCGGTGGTCGAGCCGGCCCAGGCACCGTTCAAGACCTTTATTGCCGGTTCCGGCATCATCGAATCCCAAAACCGTAACATTGCCATCGGTTCGGCTTTGCCCGGTATCGTCAAGACCCTGCATGCCAGGGTGGGTGACCGGGTCAAATCAGGCACAATCCTTTTTGCCGTGGATGACCGCGAGGCTCAGGCTGCGCTGGCGATGCGGCGGGCGGATCTGGATCGGGCAAAGGCAGCGGTCGATGAAGCGACGGCCAGTTTGGCTGACGCCAGAACCCTTGAGCGTCTGGCCGAGTCCGTCACGGATCGCCGGGCCATCAGCATCGAGGAGCTGGAGCGGCGGCGCAATGCCGTCCTGATCGCCAGGGCCCGGCTGGAAAGCGCCAAGGCACAGGTGCTACAGGCAGAGTCGCAGGTGACGGCCTCACAAATCACACTGGATCGGCTGATGGTCCGGGCTCCAATAGACGGCGAAATCCTGCAGGTGAACATCCGTCCGGGGGAGTTCGCCATGGCGGGCCCCGTCTCCACGCCTTTGCTGGTGATGGGTAATCTCGATCAGCTGCATGTACGTGTCGATATTGACGAGAACGATGCCTGGCGTTTTCGGCCCGGCGGCAGGGCGGTGGCCTATTTGCGCGGCAACCGGGAGTTCAGTACTCCATTGACTCTGGCGTATGTCGAACCCTTCGTGGTGCCCAAGCGCTCCTTGACCGGGGACAGCACCGAGCGGGTGGATATGCGGGTGTTGCAGGCCCTGTACCAGTTTGATCGCAGCCGTCTCCATGCCTACGTGGGACAGCAGGTGGATGTCTTTATCGAAGCGCCGGGCTACGATGCTTTGATGTCGAATGCCACGGGCGGAGACAAGATGCCATGAGACGGGCACTGATCGCCTGTTGCGGCGGCGTGCTGTTGACCGGCTGCATGGTCGGGCCGGATTACCGGTTGCCCGAGGTCAAAACGCCTTCCAGGTATGCCGGTGCCCAGAATCATCACAATATCGCGCCGCCGGATGACTGGTGGAAAGTCTTCGAGGATCCAATCCTGAACCGGCTGATCAAGGAGGCCGCCGCCTTCAATCTGGATGTCAAACAAATCTCGCAGCGTATCCTGATGGCGCGTGCTGAGCGGCAGCGTACCCTTGCGGCGGGACTTCCCAGTGTGGGCGGCAAGCTCAATGCCAGCCAGCGCCGCAATGACTTCATTACCGGCAGTGGCGGTGCGAACAATCCGGCGTCGGGCGGTTATTTCGGCAATAGCCTGATTGACATCATTCAGTCGGGGTTTGATGTGCAGTGGGAAATCGATCCTGCGGGTGGGCTGTTCCGCCGTATCGAGGCGGCTCAGGCCAGCGTGGAAGCGGAGCAGAACAACCGCCGCGCCATTCTGGTTTCGCTGATGGGGGAAGTGGCGCGTCTCTATATCGATATGCGGGCCAACCAGCAGCAGATCGCCATCACGCTGGCCAACCTGGCGGCACAGGAAGATACCCTGAAACTGACCAGCGAGCGCGCTCGTGCCGGTCTCGACAGTCAGCAGGAGGTGGCACAGCAGCGGGCCCAGGCGGAGACCACGCGGTCCCAGCTTCCCGCTTATGAAATGGCCGCCCGGCTGGATGTCCATGCCCTGGCTGCGCTGCTCGGCAGGACTCCTGACACCCTGCTGTACCTGCTGGAAACGGACACCGGGGTACCGGCGGCGCCGACGGGTGTGATTGCGGATTTACCTTCAGAACTGCTGCGCCGCCGTCCCGATATCATGCAGTCAGAACGGGAACTGGCCGCCGCGACGGCGGATGTTGGTGCCGCCACGGCAGAGCTTTACCCGAAACTGAATCTCACCGCATTTCTGGGCATACAGAACACCAAGTTGTCTGACTTTACGCCGGTCGGCAAGTCCTGGGCGCTGGCTGGCGGATTCAGTACGCCGATTTTTAACTGGGGACGGATACAGGCCAATATTGACCGAACCCATGCCGGGCAGGAACAGGCTTTGCTGGCTTATAAGCAGAGCATCCTGACGGCCTTCAAGGAGGTTGAGGACGCCTTGGTGACCTATCAGAAAGAACAGGTCCGCCGCGCCGCATTGCAGCAATCGGTGGAGGCTAATGCGCTGGCGGTCAAACTATCGGAAGAACGCTATTTACGCGGGCTGACGGCATTTTTGAATGTGCTGGAATCACAGCGGACACTCTATCTGGCGCAAAGCAGTCTGGTGGCGAGCAATGCCCGGGTGTCGACCAGTCTGGTGGCGCTCTACAAGGCGTTGGGCGGTGGCTGGCAGGCAGTCGAGCCTGACAATCCCTCGCCGTGACCCCACGACCTGCTATTGTTCGCCCGCATGAGCGCTCTTGAAAAGGCGCACTGGGCCGTAAGATTTCAGCGATCCGTTATCACTTCAGAAGCAACCTCATGAACATTCTTACTACGCTGGCGTATGAAATTCTCTCGGAGTCCGGTTATCCGGTCATCCAGGATGAAGAGCACGAGGGAACAGTGCAGAGCCTGATCAATCTTGAGAGCGGCACCTTCCGGTTCGAGTTGATGACGGGCTCAAAGGGGCAGGATTTCACGCTGTTTCTGCGGGTGCCCGAGGATATTCCGGAGCCTCACCGGTACGCTGTCATGGAATTGCTGACACGAATCAATTACCGGCTGGCGGTCGGGCACTTTGAGATAGACCTGGATGACGGCGAAGTCCGCTTTGTCCACCGGCAACTGACCGACGGCAAGGCGCCGGGCAGTGACATGCTGCTCACGCTGATGCGTGTCAGTCTGGATGTGGTGGAAACGTGGTATCCCGGCATGATCCGGATTGTCCATGATGGCCTGCATCCGCAAGCCGTGATCGCTGGCATCGATGAGGAGCACGGCCATATTGGCCGTTACACTGGCCGTTATCCGAGTCACCGGCTGAATTGACCCTCAGCTTCCGGTTGAGAGTAAGCGATGGTAAAGGCCTAGCGTCTGGGCAACCACATGGTCTTCGCTGAATTCCTGCTCGGCGCGCTCCCGGCTACGCTGGCCCATCTGTGCCCGGCGGACGGGATCGGTTAGCAGGGTTTTCAATGCGGCGGCCAGCGCGTGAGTGTCCCGCGCCGGGACCAGCAGGCCATTGTCACCGCCGGTGACCACCTCGCGGCAGCCCGGCATATCCGTGGTTACGATGGGCCGGCCAGTGGCGGCCGCTTCCAGCAGAACCTTGGGCACCCCTTCGCCGTAATAGGAGGGCAGGCAGACGATATGACTCTGCGCGAGCACGGTGGGCATGTCAGTTCGTTTTCCCCACCATTCGATGTGGCCGGCATCGCGCCAGGCGGCCATTTGTTCCGCCGGAATGGATGAGTGATTTTCAGGGTCTGGTTCGCCCACCACCACGAAACGGGCCTGTACGCCGCTTTTACGCAAGAGTTCGGCGGCCTCGACAAATTCCCGCACCCCTTTATCCC
Source organism: Methylococcaceae bacterium (assembly GCA_005792805.1). Classification (GTDB taxonomy): domain Bacteria; phylum Pseudomonadota; class Gammaproteobacteria; order Methylococcales; family Methylococcaceae; genus UBA6136. Next base: position 9,227 of record SXQV01000230.1, read on the forward strand.
ACAGCAGCCGGGCGGCCAAGATGACGATGGGGAGGCCACCGGCAGGTTCGGGCTGTTGTGGAAAGCGGGCCAGATCCACGCCCGAACCTCGAATCAGTGTGGCCTGGTCCGGGCTGATTGCGCCGACATCCAGCAGCAGGCGCAGGTCGTCCGGATTCTGGACAATGACCTGGCCTTGCCCCTTGAGTAGCCAGCGGAAGGCCAGTTTGACGAATTGCCTGAGCCTCCCCGCCCGTTCCCGATCCGCGAAAATGTGGCCCAGCCCGGCCAGAGCGTTAACCACGTGGGGCGTTCCCGCCAGCCGCGCCGCCAGGCTGCCATAAAGCACCGGCTTCATGGCGACGTTGTGGAGGATGTCGGGCTGTTCCTGTTTGAGAATGCGGTAGAGCGCCAGGAGGGTACGCCATTCCGACAGCGGGTTTTTGCCGCCCCGGGAGAGACTCAGCGGAATCAGTCTCAGGCCAGCGGCTTCGATGACCCCCCCCGGATGGTTAACGCGGGTGGCCACGGCGACGTCATAGCCTGCTGCTCGGGCACCAATGCCCAGCGGCAGCCGGTGCGAGCAGAAGTACCAGTCTTCAGTAACGAAGAACAGCAGCGTGGGCTTGGTGCGGGCGGATGGCTGTTGCATGGCGCGGGTTTACTGTTCTGCCAGCCAGGCCTGAAACATCAGGACATCCCAGAGGTAATAAGACCAGTTGCGTCGCCCAGACTGGTGCTGGATCCATTTCTCCCTGACCAGTACCGGGTTGAGATACCCCTCTGCCTTGAGGCGCTGGGGTTCGATAAGCGCCTCAGCCCAGTCTTTTAGTGGCCCGCGCAGCCAATGATCAATCGGTACGCCAAAGCCCATTTTGGGCCGGTCAACCAGGGACTGCGGGACGTGCTGGTAGAGCACTTGACGCAATGGCCATTTGCCCTGGCCCTGCCGGATTTTCATGCTCAGGGGCAACTGCCAGGCAAGTTCCACCACCCGGTGATCCAGTAGCGGTACCCGGGTTTCCAGGCTGACACCCATGGCGGCCCGGTCGACCTTTACCAGAATGTCGTCGGGCAGGTAGCTGACCGTGTCGAGGTACATCATCCGATGTTCGAAATCCCGCAGACCGGGCCACTGGACGGGATCGTTCAGCACGGTCTTCGGCTCCTTGACGCCGCGCACCAGCCGCGCGGGTTCCTTCCAGTGCGAGAGCAGATCGAGATAAATTTCCTCGGGCTGTTTTGCACCCAGAAAGCTGGACAGTTTGTGGAGCTTGTCGCCAGGGCTGGAGTAGCGCAGACCGGCTGGCAGCATGAAGCCGAGTCCCCGGAATACCGTGTCCCAGGCATGCGGCGGTACGACGGTGAGGAGTCTGGCCAGGGCGATGCGGAAGTTGCGGGGTAAAAAGCGCATGCGCCGCCAGAAGCCCATGGCCCAGAAATACCGGTTATAGCCACCAAATAATTCGTCACCCCCGTCACCGGACAGGCTGACGGTGACATGCTGCCGGGCCAGCTGGGAGACCAGGAAGGTTGGGATTGGCGAGGACTCGGCAAAGGGCTCGTCGTACAGCCCCGGCAGGCGCGGGATGACCGACATGGCCTCGCTGGGGGTGACATACAGTTCGGTGTGTTCGGTGCCGAGGTGCCGGGCCACCGCCTTGGCGTGTTCGGCCTCGTTGTACTCTTCCTCGTTGAAACCGATGGTGAACGTTTTCACTGGCCGGTTCGACTGGGCCTGCATCAGCGCTACCACCAGACTTGAATCATATCCTCCAGAGAGGAAGGCACCGAGGGGGACATCGGCCACCATCTGTCCTGCCACGGCCTCGCGCAGCGCCGTGTCCAGCATGGCGATGGCCTCGGTTTCGGTGCCGGCAAAGGGGCGCATCTGGCCGCGCAAGGCGACATCCTTCGCGGTCCAGTAGGAAACGGGCACCCGCTTCGTGCGCTGTTGGCCGAGGACGATATAGGTTCCGGCAGGCAGTTTCTCAAACCCCTGATAAATGCTGTAAGGCCCGGGGATATAGCTGTGGCGCATGTACAGGGCGAGCGCTTCGCGGTCGATTGTGCCCTGGAAGGCCGGGTGCTGTTTCAGCGCCTTTAGTTCAGAACCAAACAGCAGGGTGTTGCCCTGCCAGCCGTAATACAGGGGCTTTTCACCCAGGCGATCACGGGCCAGATAAAGTAATCGGTCGTGTCGATCCCATAATGCGAATGCAAACATGCCGACGCTTTGTTTCAGCGTTTCTCCCACGCCCCAGGCTTCAATCGCGGCCAGCAGGGTTTCTGTGTCGGAGTGTCCACGCCAGTCGGGAGTTGAGGGTGTCGCGCCATCGGGAAGACGGTCGAACAACGGATGATCCGGAGAATGGGGTTCAGTCTTCAGTACCTGACGTAATGCCAGGTGGTTGTAGATCTCACCATTGAAGGCGATGACATAACGCCCGCTGCGGGACACCATGGGCTGATGTCCGGCGGGTGACAGATCAAGAATCGACAGACGCCGATGGCCCAGGGCCACCCCGGTTGCCGGGTCAGTCCAGATGCCGCCATCATCCGGTCCCCGGTGTACCAGAGCCGCCGTCATGCGTGTGACGATGTCTGACAGCTGCTCGGCTGAGGTGGTCTCTGAACGGTCGAGAAAGCCGGTAAATCCGCACATACAAGAACCTGTAATAAATGATTGGATGGCTAAAGCGGTCAGCTTTGCCTGTCCCGAAGGGTGGTGGCTGTGGTGGGTTTAGTCTGCGCGACGGGTATAAAGGGCCGCGTAGTCTTCGATAATGTTCGGTAACGCATACTCCTGGATGATGCGGTCCCGCGCTTTTTCTCCCCAATGCCGCCGTTTGGCCTGCCCGGCGTCAATCAATGTGGACAGGGCGGTGGACAGGGCAGCAGCATGCCGGGGAGCCACCGTCAGCCCCGTGTCGCCAATGATCGTGGCCGAATCGCCGACGTCCGTCGCAACGCAGGGCACGCCAGTCGCCATGGCTTCGCCCAGCACATTGGGGAAGCCTTCCCCCCAGGCTGAGGTGAGTGCCGCGATATCAAGACCCTGATAGAACCCGCGCATCTCCTGAATTTCACCGAGCAGACGAATGCGACCGCCGAGCCCAAGCTCGTGAATCCGCTGTTGCAGGGCCGTATTCCCGTTGTCCACGTTCAAGCCCGCCAGGACAAACCGCACCCGATCATGGCGTGCGGCCACGCTGGCGGCCGCCTGTAAAAAATTATCGTGATCCTTCATCGGGTGATAGCGTGCCGCCAGGCCGATGACGATGTGCTGGTCAGTAAAACCCCACTCGCGCCGTACCCGATTTCGCGGCAGAGGATCGGGGCTGAAGTCATCGATCCCAAACCCATTGGGGATGAGGATCCGCCTGTCTTTCCGGAATCCCAGCGCTTCATGTTGCCTGGCACTGGTTGCGGAATTGTAAATGATTCGTCCGGCGGACCCCGAGACCTTTGCCGAGAGCTGGATCAGCCAACGGGTCAGGCGCTTCTCATGGCCGAGATCATAAAGACTCTGGCGAATATTCCAGAACACTGGCGGATGTCCTGGCGCGAAATGCGCGGCCAGGGAGGCGGCCAGGTTACCGTGGTACATCCAGCCCTGCAGGATATCCGGTCGTGCAGCCTGGACATGCCGAATGAGCCGCAACAGCCCCGCCGGGTGCGGACGGCCCCGTGGCAGGTCGACCGTCAGCACGGGGATGCCCATGGCTTCGATGGCGGGGCCGAGCGTACCTTTCCCCATCAGGGAGATTACGGTGGGGTCGAATCGCTCGCGATCCAGGCCGGACAGGAGTTTATGGAGCATCCGTTCTGCGCCATGCGCGTAGAGCCCGGTAATAATGTGGCAGACACGGATCATGCAAGGCGTCCGAATGCGTTCAGGGTGTTATCGAGCAGTGCGTCAGTACTCAGGTTTGTCTCGATGTGCTGCCGCACTTGCTGCCGCAGCGATTCGCCTTCAAGGCTTAGCCGTTCCAGCTGGGCTGCAATACCTTCTGCCAGCGCGGCGGGTTGACCCGGCGGTACTACGACACCCGTCTCACCGACCACCCAGGCAGAATCGCCAACAGCCGTAGTCACACAGGGAGTCCCGCAAGCCATGGCCTCGCCGAGCATATTGGATACGCCCTCGCCAAACAGGGAAGCCGACACGGCCACATCGAGCGCGTTATAGACCGCCGGCATATCCTGGCGATCACCGGCCCAATGCAAGATTTCTTGCAGTCCCAGTGCGCCGGCCTCGGCCATCAGCATGGCCCGGTAGTTGGCGGAACCCTCTCCTACGCAGACAAAGCGGGTATCAGGTTGCAGATCTCTCAGCTGGGCAGCAGCCAGTAAAAAGGCCGGGTGGCCTTTCATGGGGTCAAGCCGGCCCACCAGTCCAATAAGGGGCTGGTGCGTGCTGATGCCCCACGCGGCGCGCAAGGGTATGCCAGCGGCCCGATCCGGTCGAAAGCGAGTGGTATCAATCCCGTTGCGGATAACGCTGATCCGATCCGCAGGGAGCCCATTGGCCAAGGCAACGTCCAGCCCGGCCTGAGCGTTTGCAATGATCAAATTCGCCCGCCGGGCCAGGCGCGTTTCCAGCGACATGGTGATACGGTGAAGCCAGTCATAGCGCGACGGATCCATGTTCGAAGCCCTGAGTCCCCAGACCCGTTTGACGCCAGGGATGAGTGGCTCCAGAAGACCGTTCAGGAGATTGGCGACCGTCAGGAAGGAATAAAGCACGTCGGGCTGCTCCCGCCGCACTGCCCGAACCAGCCGCCACCAGAATGCGGCCGTATCCCAGCGGCCCCGCTTGCCAAGGTCAATGACCGGTACGGCAGCCGCAGTCAGATCGGCCTCCAGTGTGCCGCCACCATAGAAAACCATGACCTTGACCGGATGGCCCCGGGCTTTGAGTCCTTTCGCCAGCAGTGCGGCCTGGCGTTCTGCACCCCCGGTGGACAGTGCGCGGATGAGGATAAGTACTTTCAATGCGGGAGGTTCCGGCAGGGTGATTTCACGAGCGATGGTTGCTCAACGCTTCAGTCAGTGTTGCTTCCCAGTGCGACGCGATCTGGGCGAGACCGAAACGGCTGGTGATATCTGAAGCGGTCGCACCCAATCGGTCTCGTAGAGGTCTGTCGGCCATCAGGCGAGCCATCGCGCCGGCGAGAGCCCTGGAATTTTCAGGAGGCACGAGTAGGCCATTCTCTCCGTCCTGGATAATTTCCCGTGGGCCCGTTGGACAATCGGTGGCAATCACCGGGAGACCGGCCGCCATGGCCTCGCACAGGGCATTGGGAAAGCCCTCGAAGCGCGAGGAGAGAACAAATAAATCACTTTCGCGGAGAGCGGTGGCTGGCGTGCCGATCTGTCCGGGCAGGCTGACCGCTCCGGCCAGGTCGGGCTCTCTGCTGCGGGCATCCAGTGTTTCGCGCCATGGGCCTTCCCCATATATGACGAGGCGCCAAGCCTGAAATTCCGGGCGCAGGCTCGCAAAAGCGTCAAGCAACAGATCAAACCCTTTCTGCTCGCTGAGACGACCCATGGCTACAACCTGAGGGTGTTCTGGCGAGGTTTTTTTTTCGCTACGGCCAGTGGCCGGTAGAACGGGGTTGGGGATGACCCGGCAACGTGCCTGTAGCCTTGGCGGCAGAGCGTCTCTGGCCCGCTCCGTCAGAACCACGATGGTGGCCGCATAACGATAAGCCCAGCGGCGCAAACGGTCCCAGGCCCATTTTATGGGTTGACTGGCCATGTCGATCCGCTCTGAGACAACGACCGGAATGCCAAGCCCACGACTGGCCAGTAAGGTCAGAACATTGGTCGTATCCAGGAAGCTGATGACAATATCGGGGGCTTCGCGGGCAATGGCACCGCGCAGAACGGCGAGACGCTTGAGATTGTTTGCCATTGCCGCCAATGGATGCCGGGAGTCAGCAAGCAGGCGCAGCGGACGTTGGGTAATGCGGGCATCCAGGGGAAAGAATGGCGGTTGAGTCCCATCATCCAGCGTGAGCAGGCTAATCGTCCAGCCCTGTGTTACCCACTGATTTGCAAGGATGGACATGACCCGCTCGGCCCCACCGGCCGTGATCGCGGGAATAACCAGAACCAGTTTCATGGTGTTTTCGTTTTGGCAGACTGGCTGATCGGACGCCGCAAAGCACAGCGAAGCAGCAGTTTCCATTGCCACTCAAGGGCGGCAGCCCGGCCAATGGGAGATGACCGGAACATTTTCCAGGTTCGCCAGCCATGTTTGGCCTGCTTGCCGCAGGCACCATACCAATAGCGCGCCAGGTGGGGGTAAATGGCGGTTTCTGCAGCGTCATGGCGACGGCTTGCAAGCGCAAGGATTTTATCGAGCCATTTGCCCGCTGCGCCCAGCCCCGCCAAACCGCCGTCAAGATCAAATTCAGTCAAGGCATTGTGTAGGGCAATTTCCTCATCGCTGGGCATAATTCCGAGGTTAACCAGTTGCCGGACGCGGATTTGATTGGCCGCCGTATCCTGCTCCTGGCTGAACCGGTGGCTGATATTCGCCGGATGGTCGTTGTAGCGCACGAGTACCTCGGGCAGGTTGGCCATGTCGGCGATTGACGTGCAGCGTACCCAAAAATCGTAGTCTTCCGAATGGGGATAAGCGGGGTCAAATCGTAATCCATGCGTGTCGAGCAGGCGGCGGCGCAGCATCATCGAGCTATGCAGGAAGGGATTGTCGAACAGCAGGAACAGCCGGATCAGCGCCGGTGAATCGGGCATTCGCCGTGTTGTCGTCCCTGCCGGTGTCACTTTCTCAAACCAGGTACCACAGCCGCCAATTTGGGGATGCGCGTCCAGAAATGCGATCTGCCGCTCGAAACGTTTTGGCAGGCTAATGTCATCGGCATCCATGCGGGCGATATATTCGCCCCGAGCGAGTTCCAGACCCCGGTTCAGGGTCGCAATCAGGCCAAGGTTGCGTCCATTGGTTTCAATGCGAATGCGTGGGTCGGCGAAGGCGGCGGCAATCTCATGGCTGGCATCGGTGGAGCCATCGTCGATGACGAGGAGCTCAAAGTCACTGAATGTCTGATTCAGGATGCTCTCTAGCGCCGCGCGCAGAAACCCTTCGCCGTTGTAGACCGGCATGAGGACGGTTATGCGGGGTATTGTCATCGGTGCCTGAGTCTGATTTTGTTGATCAAGGGAAAGATGGCTTTCTTCCATTCATGGCGGAGTGTGGACAGGGCGTTTGAGCAGGCACCTTAGAAGCAGTTTTGCTTGCCATGCCAACCTGCCTTGCCGTCCGGCAGGGCAGGCGATGAATGTTCTCCATGTTTCGAATCCGCAATCTGCCTGGGTGGCGCAGGCACCGTACCAATGGCGAGAGAACTCCCTGAAAATCCTGCCATGAGAAAGGTCGAGAGTTTTCCCGACGGCTTCGGCGAGGCGGCGCAGCCATGTTGCGGCGGCTTCTAGATCGTGTTTGCTTCCCTTTAGCCGAAATTGAAGCAGATCGTTATGGATACGGTATTCATCGGCGGTGGGTATGAGGCCGAAATCCTCCAGATAACGGCAGCGGATCTTATCTGCCGTGTGTACCTGTTCCTCTCTGTGCCGGCTACTGGTGTTGTTCTCATGATAATGATAGCGGAGCAGTACTTCGGGAATGTTCGCCAGCCGGGTATGCCGGGAACATCGGGTCCATAACTCGAAATCTTCCGCATGTCGATAATCGGGGTCGTAGCGCAGATGGTGGTTTTCCAGGAAGCGGCGGCGGAACAGGATTGTGTTGTGAGCGAAAACCGTATCGAAGATCAGGGCGAAGCGGATTAGCCGATCCTCTTTCGGCGGTTTCATGATGACGGTTCCTTGCATGGAATCCCGTTCGTACCATGTTCCGCATAGGCCGACATCGGGATGGGCGTCCATAAAGGCCAGCTGCTTTGACAAACGTTCTGGAAAGGCGATGTCGTCTGCATCCATGCGGGCGACAAACTCGCTTGTTGCCAGATCCAGTCCTCGGTTGAGGGTGGTGATGAGGCCCAGGTTGCGCCCGTTGGTTTCGATGCGAATGCGAGGGTCGTCAAAGGAGGAGGCTACTTCGAGGCTGGCGTCCGTGGAGCCGTCATCGATAATCAGAAGCTCGAAATCAGCGAAATCCTGGTTCAGGATACTGAGGATGGCCGGACGCAGATAGGCGCCGCCATTGTAGACGGGCATCAAGACGGTGACTCGGGGATGCTGCATTGGGCGCTTTCTACGATCTGACGGACTACTTACCGTGGCAGATCGGGCGAGTAACCAAAATTCTCAAAATCCGGGCGGTAACGCCGGTAGACGGCTTCCTGCAGTTCAGTTGTATAAAACTCTTCGCACTGTTCGGATACGCCGGTCTTGGTCCGGTTAAGGTGGCGTAACTCGGGGATATCTTCACCAGTTATCCCTATGGCCCGGAAGCTTTCGACGAAGTCACGCCCGTAGTCTTCGAAACGGCCGATGAAAGCGTAGTCGAGGACGTCGTGGAGAATCTGTGAGTTTTGCAGTCGCCAATGAGAGTTCATGTCGATATCTGCTTGTTCGGAGACCACCTGGACGAACTCGGAAAATGAGACCACGGTTTCGATGGGGTGGCCGGATTTGCCCAAGGCTCGGAGAACTTCATGTTTTTGGAGGGAGTTCCCCAGGATTTTATCTCGATAACAAGAGAGCAGCCGCGTGTAAGGATTGCGGACCATCGTGATGAAACGGTAGCCGTTCTTCTGGAGTGCGCTTAGTGAAGTGGGGTGTCGAAGGTCATTCAGGCACGTCAGCGGTGATTTTGACCGGTCGTGGAAAACGCGCCAGTCATAGTGAGAATCCATAGGTGTCTGAATGCTTTTCAGCTCTGATTGTACAAGAGCCGATTTCAGCGAGGAGCAACCGGTTTTTGGGTTGTCCATATAGACGTAGTGATGGCGCTGGGAAATATTGACAGAATAAAGTAATTGCTCGCGGGACATATGCTGCAAAGCGGCCTGAATTATCGGACAGCTCTTTTGGTGGGGATACCAGCGCAAGGCTTTTAGTTGATCAATAACGGTTGCCCCACAGGCGCTCTTGATTGATTTTAGGCTTGTTATCATGGTATTGGATTCATGCAGCAAAAAAGGATAGCGCTTTGGATATCCGCTCAGTTGGGTGATTATTCGATTTCGATGGGGCAGAAACAGCCAAAGCGATCCTTCCCCCGAGTAAGAAAGGGGAGAAGCAAAGGGTCTTCGATTTGGTCCGTGACCAGTTCGATGGCTATCACTTGTTCCTGCATGAAAATGACCTCCGTCCGATGCTTCATGGTCAGTGAAATCATATAAGTGCCGGGAATGAGGCGATGGTCCGGGATTTTCAGTTGAAAACTGCGGGTGCCTTTGGAAAGGCTGGGAATGACTGTACGTGCCGTGACGATACGGGCACCAATGCTGTTGATGATGGGGATGATGATTTCAGTCTCGCCAATATCCCGATCCGTAACCAGTTCCAGGCGAAGGCGCAGCGGTTTATTGAAACCCACCTCCATATGTGTCTGATCGAAAACAAGGCTAGCGACGCGGAACCAGGGCACCTGCCCGGTGAGGTTGATGGCTTGAGCGGCTTCTTCATTGGCGCGCAGATAGCCCCTGACACCGGATTCGCTGTCCCCGTCCTGGATAATCCTGCCTGCCTGTAATAGCAGAAC
>SXQV01000231.1 GCA_005792805.1 Methylococcaceae bacterium
CGAGAACCACGACGCGGCGCAAGGCGGCCCGCCTACCTGGGCGGCGGCGCGCCGGCCGGCAGCTTGCCATGGCGACGGAGGCGCTCGGCGTCGAGCTGGGCGTCGGTCTGGTAGTGCGCCACCTTGAACAGCAGCCGCTTGAACCCACCACTGCGCTGGATGTGACTTTGCAGGCCCAAGTGCTGGAGTTGCTGCGCCGCCTGCGCAAGGAAACCGGCATGGCCCTGTGGCTGATTACGCACGATTTCGGGACGGTGGCTGAAGTAGCTGATCGGGTTGCCGTAATGCGTGCGGGGGTGCTGGTTGAAACCAGTGGCCCGGAATTCTTTGCGGGTCCCCAGCATCCCTACAGTCGTGAGTTGTTGAGCGCGATGCCTCGACTGGAAGCCTGTTTGCAGAGAGAGCCTCGGACCGAGGCGGCGCTCATCGAAAATCGGTCTCCGCTGCTGGATGTCCGCGACTTCAGAGTCTACTACCCGATCAGGCAGGGTGTTTTTCAGCGTACCGTCGATCATGTCCGTGCGGTCGATGGCGTGTCGTTTCAGCTTGGGCACGGAGAGACGCTGGCACTGGTGGGCGAGTCTGGCTGTGGCAAGACCACGCTGGGCAAGGCGCTGCTGAACCTCGTTCCGGCGACGAGCGGCGAGGTGCGGCTGAATGGGATCACGATTTCCGGTCAGTCGGGCGGTGCCCGGTACCATCGTCAGCCCGGCATGCAGATTGTGTTTCAGGATCCTTATTCGTCGATGAATCCCCGGATGGTGGCGGGCAATATTCTCGAAGAAGGACTGCGGGCACAGCAGCCCCGGATGACGGCGGCTGAGCGGCGGGAGAAGGTGGAGGCGTTGCTGGTCGCCGTGGGATTGCCGGTCTCGGCCTGTGGGCGCTATCCGCACGAGTTTTCGGGCGGCCCGCGTCAGCGTCTTTGCATTGCGCGGGCCTTGGCAGTGGAACCGAGGCTGTTGATCTGTGATGAGCCAACCAGTGCCCTGGATGTCTCGGTTCAGTCTCAGGTGATCCGGCTACTGAAGGAGTTGCAGGACCATCACGGGCTCAGCTATCTCTTCATTACGCATGACCTGGCGGTCGTATCGGAGCTGGCTGACCGTGTGGCCGTTATGCACTCAGGCAGGATGGTCGAGACGGGAACGGCCCGCCAGGTGTTGTTCCGTCCTGATAACGATTACACCCGGCGCCTATTGGCGGCTTTGCCTGGGCTACACAAAAAAGCCAGGGTGGGCTTTTGAGCCGATTAGTTATCTGGCTCGACTTCGGGGGCTCCCGTAGCCGTCTGATCCTTGAGTACCTCGTTGATCGACTCCTTGAGATCCTCAGGGATACTCCTGGATGCCGCCTTGAGCCTCAGCCCGTCTTGAATGCGCCGGTAATTGGTCGAATCCTCTTCCTGACCGAGCATGAAGTCTTCGAGTGTGGAAAGTGCGCTGAAGCGAACGTCCTCGCTCTGATCTTCCAGGGCAGACATAAGGGCCGCAATGGTGGCATCGGACGGCCCGTCCAGCGAGCCAAGGCTCAGGGCGGCGGCATTACGCACCTCGGCATTTGCATCCGTGGTCAGTAACTGTCCCAAGGTGGCTTCCGTTTCGGGATTGGGGTAGGCGCCCAGTTGCTCGACAGCCTCGATCCGCTCTTCATCATTTGTACTGCCGAGTTGTGTCATGGCTTCGGCGATCTGCTCCTTTTCAATCTGATCGTCGTCCAATAATTCATCGGACCCCAGTGAATCTGCCTCCATTGGCGAAGGCAGTGGAGCCGGCGTAGATGCGGTATCCGATTTAGGGGCGGGAGCAGGTTCTGCGACAGTCTCAGCCGCTTTATCCTCCGATTCCGGTGAATCGGATTCCAGGTTGTAGAAAACGGCGGCTACGATAACGCTGGAAATCAGCAGGGTAATAAGAAGAATCCGGGAAATGGGCATGGTCTTTCCGTAGTGGGCTGCAATTTGCCAAATAAAAACAGGACGCGCCGTTCGGTTGTGGTTCCCGTCCGGTATATGGCGGAAATTCTATCAGACGGCTCAAAAAGCGGAAATCAAGGCTCGGCGGCTATGCCCGGATGTTCCCTTTTTCTGGTCCGGTTTGCCTAATTCGACGGCGGTGACCAGAAAACCCCCGGCGGCAAGGCCGGCTTGTTACCCGCTGATGGGCTGCCACTCCATGGCTCGATGTGCTCGAAAATCTGCTCGGCCGATTTCTTCTCCTTATCACCCAATGGCTTTACGCGACCGTCGCAATAGTGTTTGCGCAGAGAGGCTTGGATCTGAGTGTCCGTTTCCTGGGTTAGAGGGCTAACCTCCTGCCAGACGGCGTCCGACTCACAGATCTGTTTTCTGGCTTCGGTCGTGGCTCGCAAGAAACCCTCCATGGCTTCTGGACGGGCTTTTTCCCATGTCTCGCGGAAGACATAACCCAGCGCCGGAACATCGGCCTCAATGCCGAGTGCGGTCTGGATGGCCCGACCATCAACGATCTGCCGGTAACCCTGGGCTTCCAGTTTCGCTGCATAATTCCAGTAAGTCAGGACCGCATCGAGTTGTCCTTGTTGCAGTGATTGATTGAGTAACGGAGGTGCGCCAAAGGTGACGATGGTCTTCTTCTCAAGATCTAGCGAACCCGTTTTCTGCGCGACGGCTTTCAGCAGTAACCAGTTCTTGTCCATGCCACCCCCTGCAACGCCCAGGCGTTTGCCGCCCAGGTCGGCGACTCCGTGGATGGGCGAATCTTTGGCGACCATCAATGCGCCGTGGCTGGAGGAGTAGGGGGCAAAGCGATAGTCCTGGCCTTGCGCACGCTGGCGGGCTACCCAAATCCAGTCGGAGACGATGATGTCAAGGCTGTTGCCTTGCAGGCCAATGCGCCCCGCCTCCGGGCTGGCCAGTTCAGTCGTTTCGATCTTGATGCGATTGGCCGCGTCCAGCTTCTGGCTTTTGATGACGGCCAATTCCCAGTTGAGCGTGCCGAAGGCCAGCGCCCCGACTCTGATGATGCTTGGCGCGGAATCCGCCGCAGACGCCGTTGAGAAGGCCAGTAGACAGAAAACCGAGAGTGACTTGAACATAGACTGTGACTTCTTAAGAGAGCAATGACAGCGGGGGAAACCGGCTAATTGCCAGCGATGGTCATTTGATCCAGCAGTATGGAGCCGGTTCGGGTATTGCTGCGGAAGTCAATGTCATTACCGACGGCGACCAAGTTCTTGAGCATGTCTTTGAGGTTGCCGGCAATGGTGATTTCCTCGACCGGATATTGAATCGCCCCGTTTTCTACCCAGAACCCTGCCGCTCCCCTTGAGTAATCGCCGGTTAACAGGTTGACACCTTGCCCCATCAGTTCGGTGATCAGCAGTCCTGTCCCCATTTGTTGCAGAAGCCCGGCCTGGTCGAGTGTTCCAGGGTCGATGATGAGGTTATGGACTCCTCCGGCATTACCGGTGGTCGTCATGCCTAGTTTTCGCGCTGAGTAGGTGCTCAGTACGTAGGATTCCAGAATGCCATCGCGGACGAGGTGATGGGGGGTGGTTCTGACGCCTTCGGCATCGTATGGGACGCTGCCCAAGGCCTTTTTCAAATGCGGTTGCTCGTGTATCTGCACGAAATCGGGAAAGACCGGCTTGCCCAACTGATCAAGCAGGAAGGACGATTTTCGGTAAAGGTTGCCGCCACGGATAGCGCCAATAAAATGCCCCAGCAAACTGGAGGCGACATCGGCGGCAAAGATGACTGGACATTGCCGGGTGCTGAGACTTCTGGCACCCAGCCGGCGTATCGTGCGCTCGGCCGCAATCCGTCCTATTGCTTCGGGCGACTGGAGATCTTGAGCATCCCTGGCCACCGTCCACCAGTCATCCCGCTGCATTTGCTGGTCACGCTCACCAATCACAGAGACGCTGAGGCTATGACGGCTGGAGGCATAGCCGTGCAGAAAGCCGAGGCTATTGCCCATGACCCTGAGGCCCTGGAAGGTGTTGAGGCTGGCGCCTTCGGAATTGCTGATATCGGCGTGATACGCCCGCGCCGCATTTTCGCAGGCGACGGCCAGATCAATGGCGGCTTCCGCCTCGATGGCCCAGGGATAATAGAGGTCAAGGTCAGGAAATTCGGTGGCGAGCTGATCGGCTTCGGGGAGTCCCGTGCAGGGATCTTCAGCGGCATGGCGTGCGATGCGGCAAGCGGCGGCCACGGTTTCCCGCATCGCTTGCGCACTGAGGTCACTGGTGCTGGCGGAGCCTTTGCGCTGGCCGATATACACCGTCAACCCCAGGCCACGGCTGCGGTGATGCTCGACTGTTTCTACCTCACCCAAGCGGGCAGTGACCGATAGACCGGATTCGACACTGATTCCGGCTTCGGCGCTAGTCGCGCCTTGCTTGGCGGCTTCCGCCATGCAGTCGGCAACTAGGAACTCGATGTGGGTGAGTTGGGCTTGGATGGAGGCGGGTAGGTCGGACACTCAAAGCTCCTGCGGTCGTTGTGGCCCCTTTGGTAACAGTCCGGCGGGGGCAATGAGGGGGATTGTACCGATCCGGGTGAACGTCGTGATATGGGCGATAGTTCCGGCGGCGTTAGGATGGGACGGCTGGGCGCTTACAGAGAACGTGGCGGCCAGTCCCTCTCGAATGCAGGGTTAGGTCGGGTTGGACGTTTTTAATTGCCTCGCTAACTTGAAGCCTATTTTTTCTGCAAGTAATACAGGAACTGCGTTCCCAATTTGACGCATAGCCTCACTCCACGTGCCTTTGATGACGAAATCATCAGGAAAAGTTTGAATTCGTTTTGCTTCAAAGGTCGTTAGGTAACGAACGCTTCCATCATTGAAGCGAATCATGTTTTCCCCGCCAGGAACCCCGTGCCCGCCAGCCTTGATTGTCTTTGACGGCCAATCAAAATCACTACCTGTATGTCCTGGATATGTGCGCGCACCATCCCGAAATATGTGGTCAATTATCCCATGGTCTGATTTTGGGTTTGGCGTATCAAATAAAGCATCTCGCATAGTTTGCCATGGCAATGATTCCGGCTCAAACATCCCGTACTTGTCTTTTAGTCGAGATATTCTTTCTCGCAGAGGTGCATCTAAGTCAGGTTTCAATAGTTTATGTACTTTATGGCGATCCCAGTATTCTCCAGTTATGTACATGTCCCAGAGAAGCTTATCTTCTGAGTGTGTTTCAGTGGGGAATGACCAAGGCAGTGAAATGTCTTCTCTTGTTCCAACAATCACAACCCGCTCTCGTGTTTGTGGCACGCCATAATCTGCGGCATTTATTAGTTTGAACTGAACATTGTACTTTTTCCCGGTATAAGAAATACTACCAATATTGCGAAGTTCATTGAGGTGGTATTTCCAGTTGGCACTATTGCCAGACATAAAATCTGGATAACTTAGTCTGAATATTATGTATTCAAAATATTCGGAAAAAGTTTGGCGAAGTAGGCCTTTTACATTTTCAAATACAAAAGCTTTCTTGATTACCCATAAGCCTCAGCCAACTTGAGCAATCTCCCTGGCATAGGCGGTGTGTGGGCAGCGGCGTAGAGAAATCTGGGCATCATGGCCTCCAAGTCGAACCTGCGATTGAAGCGGTAACAAAATTCGGCCAGA
>SXQV01000028.1 GCA_005792805.1 Methylococcaceae bacterium
CCAGTGGCGGCCTCCTTTTGTGGGGCTATCTCAAAAATAACCAAATCCGCCTCGCCGTCACTGACATTTTCAGCCGTCATAACTTCGCCCGTTTCCCAGAACACCTGGCCCGGTCCATATTCCTGAGATTTTCCGGCTTCTTCAATTTTGATCCGTCCCTTGACCACATACCGGGGACCGGGACCGTCGTGGACATGCTGCGGAGTTTTGAACCCCTTGGGCAGGCTAATGCGGAATACTCGGGCATCGATTTTGCTGGAACTCAGTTCCAGCGATTTTTCAAGCAGGGTCTGTTTCGCCGGCATCACTGGCTCTTCGGCCATAAGTCCGCCAGCTGCCAGAGACAGGAGCAAAGCAGGTAGATAAGTGTTTTTCATTGACATATCAAATACCTCTTGGTGAATTCAAGAAACAAGATCGTCGCAAGCAAACTGATGAAAGTCATCAGCGAGGATCCTGATAGCGCAAAACCGATGAGCGACCGAGATTCCGTCGATCATATTTCCTCAACATCCGGCACGTGGGCCCGGCGTTGCAACCACATCACACCGATCAAATCCCATATCCCCACCCACAGCCGGTGCCATGTCCCATATTTTGACTGGCCCAGCGTCCTGGGACGGTGATTGACCTCGACGGAGACCACCTTTGCTCCTGCGCGCTGCGCCAAGGCCGGAAGAAAGCGATGCATGTGGTCAAAGTAGGGCAGTTTCAGAAACAGGGCTCGATCGAACAGCTTCAGACCGCAACCCGTATCTGGAGTTTCATCGCCCAACAGGGCGGCCCTGATGCGATTGGCAAACCGTGAGGAGAATTTGCGCCAACCCGTATCCTTGCGATGACGACGGTAGCCGGCAATCAGCGCCAGCTTGCCGGACTGCTTCAGCTCACGCCAGGCTTCGAGCATGGCGGGAATGTTGGCCGGGTCATTTTGTCCATCGCCATCCAGGGTAGCAATGACCTCACCGGTCGCTGCCTGTACGCCTGTCCTTAATGCCGTACTCTGGCCACAGCAGCGAATATGGTGCAGTACTCGCAGGGCAGGAAAGCTCGACTTGAGCGCGACAAGCCGGGCAAGTGTGTCATCGCGGCTGCCATCATCGACATACACGATTTCATATTCGCCCAGACCCGCGACAGCCGCTGCTATTTCCTCGATGAGTGGACGGAGGTTTTCGTTCTCGTTGTGAACAGGGACGACGATGCTTAGTTTCATGGATATCTTTTCCCTTACCATTGCCCGAGATAAGCCACCGCCGGGGCGGTATCCGCCGGGACGATTTCACCGATACTAAACGCCTGCTCACCCGCTGCCTTCAGGGCAGTCAGCGTCGCTATCTCATCCTCGGGTGCGACACAAACGATCATTCCCACACCACAGTTGAAGGTCTTCAACATTTCGGCCTGCTCCACACGTCCCTGATCTTTCAACCATTCAAAAACGGGCGGCCGCCGCCAGGAACCCAGATTGATCTGGGCGGAGGTGCCTTGCGGCAATACTCTGGGGAGATTTTCGGTAATGCCGCCGCCAGTGATATGAGCCAACGCATGTACCGGAATCGTTTTCATCAACTCCAGCAGCGGCTTGACATAAATACGGGTCGGCTGCATCAGCGTATCGATGATCGTCTCGTCACTGGTTGTTTGCTGCGCCTGTACGCCAGCCCGTTCGAGAATTTTTCGAATCAGCGAATATCCATTGGAGTGCGGCCCGGAGGAGGCCAGCCCAATCAGTCGATCACCGGCGCTCACCCTGGAACCATCAAGTATCGTCGACTTTTCGACGATACCGACACAAAAACCGGCGAGATCGTAATCACCTGCCTCGTACATGCCGGGCATTTCCGCCGTTTCGCCCCCCACCAGCGCACATCCGGCCAGTTCACAGCCTTTGCCGATTCCTTCGATAACCGAAGCGGCAACATTCACGTCCAGATGACCGGTCGCGAAATAGTCCAGAAAAAACAGCGGCTCTGCACCCTGCACGATGATGTCATTGACGCACATGGCCACGAGATCGATCCCCACGCCGTCATGTCGACCGGTCTCGATGGCAAGCTTCAACTTGGTGCCCACGCCATCCGTTCCCGCCACCAGTACCGGTTGACGAAAACGATCCACCGGCAATTCGAAAAGCGAGCCGAAGCCTCCCAGCCCAGCCAGAACACCAGGAATCCGCGTTCTCGCCGCTACGGGCTTAATCCGTTCGACCAGCGCATTGCCCGCATCGATGTCGACTCCTGCACTCCGGTAATCCAGGGGCTGGCCTGCGTCGTTGCAACTCAAATCACTATCTCCCTTTAGGTAAGCGTGCCTGTCCTGATGACAAGGCCAGGCCGGGGTTCCCATACACAAGTTACCCGGCTGAAAGCCGGGCGGTTTATGCTATTTTACATGGCTGCAAACCCCTGACACGACGTCCTGACCCGGAATGCCCACTCTACGGCCTTGCCACATCCCTAACCTCATCTCGGCAGCCCGGATTTTTCTGGTCATTCCCGTGCTGAAAGCACTGCTATCGCACGACTTCCACCAGGCGCTGATCTGGTTCACCATTGCTGGCCTGTCAGATGGGCTGGATGGTTTTCTGGCCCGTTATTTTGGGTGGCAATCGCGCCTGGGCTCCTACCTCGACCCCATTGCCGACAAGCTGCTGCTGGTCACCAGCTATCTCAGTCTGGCCTGGCTGGAGTTAATCCCCTTTTGGCTGGCATTACTGGTCGTTGCACGGGATCTTCTGATCTTTGCCGGAGCGACCGCCTACTACTTCCTGATGAAACCTTTCGACGGACAGCCGTCACTCATCAGCAAGTTCAACACCTTTTGCCAGCTGTTGCTGGTGGGTTTAATCCTGATTAACCCGGACATTTTTACCATTCCAGACGCTACCCTCCAGATGATGCGCTGGCTGGTTGCCGCAACAACCCTCGTCAGCGGTCTGATCTATACCAGGTCCTGGGGAATGCGCTACTACCGGGAAAGCAAAGTTGACCGCTAGCTAAACCGGGCTGCCAGAACACCCCTAAGCCAGAATATGGCGAAGAGAAGCGTCCCCGACCAAACAAAACCCTGGATATTGCCATGCCCCAAGCTTCAGATTTCATCCAAAAGTTTTCACGAATTGGATTCATCACCATCCTGGCCGTCTATCTTCTGATTTTCGTGGGCGGAGTGGTGCGGGCGTCAGGCTCAGGCATGGGCTGCCCGGACTGGCCGACCTGTTTCGGCAAGCTGATACCGCCCACCCAGGAATCGGAGCTACCCGCTGACTATCATCAGCAGTACATCGGTTACGGTGACACCACCTTCAACCCGCTAAAAACCTGGACGGAGTACCTTAACCGTCTGCTGGGTGCCAGTATTGGCCTTTTGATTCTGACCACCCTGATCCGCTCGATTCCTTTTCGGCAGACCGACAAGACTGTTTTCAATCTGTCGCTGGGTGTGTTTTTGCTGGTGGGCTTTCAGGGCTGGCTGGGCTCGCGCGTGGTTGCCAGCGAGCTAAAGCCGGCGCTCATCTCCGCCCACATGATCGTGGCGCTCATTATCGTATCCATGCTGATTTACACCCTCATCCGTTCGCGTCAGGACTGGTTCACTGCAATCAATATGAGCGGCTTGCCCGCAGGATGGCGCAAAGTACTGATGTTTGCCATCGGGTTTACCTTGTTGCAGGTGACCATGGGAACGCAAATTCGCGAAGCCGTAGACGGGATTACCAACGCCAATGAAATTGCCGAACGAAACATCTGGCGAGAACATTTCCCTATCATTTTCTACGTCCATCGCTCGTTTTCATCCATCATCCTTTTCACCAACCTCTGGCTGGTCTGGAAGCTGATCCGTTCGACCAGCTCCAACAACCTGCTACGCCGGGCTGGCATTGGGCTTGCCGTACTGGTCATCATCGCCATACTGACCGGCGTCACGCTGGACAGGCTAGGCTTCCCGGCTTTTGTCCAGCCTTTCCATCTGGTGCTGGCCAACCTGATTTTTGGTTGCCAGCTGTTCCTGCTGATAGGAACCGGCTACGTCATGAAAGCCCGCCGCTGAGCGAGGGCGCGTGCTGTCTAGCGGCACATCACAGGAGAGGGGATGTTTAGCGACGAATCCTGAGAGTTGAGCATATGGATGGCCTCATCCAGCGCCAAGGGAAGCTGGGTCCAGGGGATTTTCAACCAGAAAATATCCCCGCGAACCTGTCGCGGAGCCACTTTCGCGGCGATGCCTTTTTCCATCAACGACTGCACCGCCGCTTGCGCTTCATTCTGGGTCTTATATAACCCCAGAGATATAGCACCCTCCAGCGGACCCTTATCGAACAGCCAGGTTTCGTAGATACCTTTATTGAGGAGCATCTGGCGATTCGCCAGAGCGGCCTCGCGGGTAGATGCCTTGGGATAAAGCACCCACCAACCCTCGGCAACATCACCTGATCGAATCACCACATGCGCCTCGCTGGCGACCGGTTCCAGGAGAGACAGGTAATTATCAGCGACCTCACGCTCCTGAATTGGCCCGACCTCAAAACAACCCTGGCTGCTGGCCGACTCAGGCAAACCCTCTGCATTGTCAGAACTCTCGGCACTCGTTTCTGCCGGATCAGGTTGTACGGGAAGACTGTCGAAATCCTCAAATCCTTCATTTTCCAGCATAGCCGGGGGGGGCTGAGTGATCTCCACGTGTTGTTCGTTTGCCTCTTCGATAAGCGCATCGCGCTCCTCAAGCCCAAACTTCCAGATCAGGAATACAAGGTTGATCACCACCAGAATGTAAAAGAGATATTTCATTCAACAAAATCGATTGATTGCTGACTTTTTTCGCCAATGACCAGAGACGGAATGCGTTTTAGCAGACGGATTCTAACCGACAAATCTCAGAGAAGAGGCTTGAGCCCGCCACCCGAAGAAAAGGCGCTGTCCCCCGTACAAGAAAGCCATGCGGATATGGACCCTAGCTGCGATAATGCCGGCTCTCCCGCAAGCCTAGGATTTGCCATGTCAACCAAAGACCCTTACGCATTTATCAAGGCATTGATCGCCGCAGATGAAGCCACTGCGGCCACGCATCCCAGACAATCGCGCTCCCCGCTCATCATCACTTTATCGAGAGATTACGGGGCGGGAGGTGATGAAATTGCCGCCATGCTTGCGGAGCAGTTGTCGGTTCCACTGCATAACCGGGAGATCCTGGCTCTGGCCGCCAGGAAGGCCGGAGTTGAACCGCTAAGATTCGCCGAACTCGATGACTACCGGGCATCGAGTATTTCAAACTTTATCTTCAGTGCGCTAACCGGTGCTGGCAGCAACCTTGAAACTTACCGGCGTGCACTGTTTGAGGCCGTTATCGAACTTTCGCAGCATGATGGTGTGCTGGTGGGGCGTGGTGCCCATTTAATCCTGTCCGGAAAACGCACGTTCCGGGTCCGTATCGTCGGCTCCAGAATGATTTGCGCCAAGCGGATCGCCGAGGAAATGGGGCTCCCGCTTGATGCCGCCGAGCGCAAGGTTTATGAAATCAATAACAAGCGTCACAAATCCATCGAAAACCTTTACAAGGACAGTTACGAGCACTGCTCGCTCAACTACGCCAAGAATTTCGACCTGATCCTCAACACCGACCGGATCTCCGCCGAAAAAGCGGTCCCCATCATACTGCTGGCGGTCCAGCAGGCGGGCTTCGCTTTAAGCAAACACAACGCAGAATCCTGATGGGAAACACGCCCCTCTGCCTCCTGGTGGAAATCGCCGACGTCGGTCGTCGCATCTATTCCGGCCCTTGCCTGAGGATAACCGCCCCGGCGGCAGCGGGTGAAGTCGGCATTCTTCCACGGCATGCGCCCATGCTCACGGCTCTCCGGCCCGGAGAGATCCGGCTTCAGAATTTGGCCGGGGAAGAGCATTTTTTTTACGTCTCCGGTGGTTTTCTTGAAGTCAAGGACGACACCGTCAGCATTCTCGCCGATCAAGCTTTGCGGACCAGCGAAATCGACCTCCAGCGAGTTCAGGAAGCACGCGAGGAGGCCGAACAATTATTGCGGGAAGCCCACCAGATTCAGGACCGGGACATTGCCAAACTCGACCTCGCCAAGGCCATTGCTCAGCTGCGTGTACTGCAACATGCAGAAATTCATCGCCTGAGAAAGAGCCAAGGATAAAATATCCGGCGGTTCAGACCGCACACATCAATCCATAGTTATTCAACTCATCCGAGGAGTCACTCATCATGCACACGCGATATGTTTACGCATTCAGCGAGGGGGATGGAAAGAACAAACGCCTGCTGGGCGGCAAAGGGGCCAACCTGTGCGAGATGACTCAAATTGGCTTGAATGTGCCCCCCGGATTTGTCATCAGCACCGAAGCCTGTCTGGAATATCTGGAAACCCGCACCACGCCTCCAGAGCTGATGGAACAGGTGCTACGCAACATCCAGGCGCTGGAACTGAAAACGGGCAAAGAGTTCGGTGGTGAAAGCCAGCCACTCCTCGTTTCGGTCAGGTCGGGTTCGGCGATGTCCATGCCGGGCATGATGGATACCATTCTCAATCTCGGCCTGAACCAGACCACCTTGCGCGGCCTCATCAAGATGACCGGCAACGTCCGTTTCGGCTACGACGCTTACCGGCGTTTCATCCAGCTGTTCGGCAAGGTGGCCCTGGGTGTCAAGGAAGAACACTTCGATACGGAATTTGAAGCGGTCAAGCGTGCCGCCGGCGTCAAGGCCGACATTGCACTGGATGCCGAGCATCTGCGTGATGCGTGCGCGCGGTTCCTGGCGGTGGTCCTCCGGGAAACGGGCAAGCCGTTCCCGGAAGATGTGTATCAGCAGCTCGAAATCAGCATCCGCGCTGTTTTCAATTCCTGGATGGGCAAACGGGCCGTCGATTACCGGCGGGAATTCCATATCACCCCTGACATGGCTAATGGTACGGCCGTCAACGTCGTCACCATGGTATTTGGCAACATGGGCAATGACTGCGCCACCGGCGTAGGATTCACCCGCAATCCGGGCACCGGCGAGAACGAGATGTATGGCGAATACCTCGTCAATGCCCAGGGCGAAGATGTGGTGGCCGGCATTCGTACGCCCAAGCCGATTTCCGAAATGGCACGCGAGATGCCTGAGCTTTACCGGCAACTGGTGGAGCTCCGCAATAAACTTGAGTCCCATTACCGCGAAGTCCAGGACTACGAATACACCATTGAGAAGGGTGTGCTTTATTGCCTGCAGACCCGCAACGGCAAAATGAACGCCACGGCAATGGTCAGAACTTCCGTTGAAATGTATGCGGAAGGCCTGATCAGCAAGGATCAGGCCCTGTTGCGTGTTGATCCGGCACTGCTGGAACAATTGCTCCACCCTCGCCTGGACCCCCACCATAACCAGGTTTCTCTGGCGCAAGGCCTGCCTGCCTCACCCGGCGCCGCCAGTGGCCGCTGCGTGTTTGACGCTGACCAGGCGGAAATGCTGGGCCGCGCCGGCGAAAAAGTCATTCTGGTCCGCGAGGAAACCAAGCCCGAGGACATCCACGGCTTTTTTGCCTCCCAAGGCATCCTCACCAGTCGAGGCGGCAAAACCTCACATGCGGCCGTGGTCGCACGCGGGATGGGTAAAGCCTGCGTCGCCGGTGCCGAAGGCATCGAGGTCGATAGCCGTGCCCGTACCGCCAAGGTCGGCGACATCACCCTGCGTGAAGGCGATGTCATCACCATCGACGGCTCCAATGGGTATGTTTACCTGGGTGAAATCCCCACCCTGCCACCCGAATTCTCCGATGAATTGAATACCCTTCTGAGCTGGGCGGATGAAAGAGCCCAGCTGAACGTCATGGCAAATGGCGACACCCCGGATATGGCCCGTGTCGCCGTCAAGTATGGCGCCAAAGGTATCGGGTTATGCCGTACAGAACGCATGTTCAATGCCAGCGAGCGCTTGCCGGTGGTGGTCGAAATGATCATGGCAAAGACCGTCGAAGAACGGCAGATCGCCCTCGACAACCTGCTGCCGATGCAGCGCCAGGATTTCGAGGAAATGTTCAGGATTGTCGCTCCCAACCCTGTGACGATCCGATTGCTCGATCCGCCAATGCATGAGTTCCTGCCCAGCGAATCGCAGCTGCTGGACGAGATTGAAGCCCTCAAGGAATACCGGTTAGTGGTCAAGGGCCGGACTGCCGCGCTGGCGGTGATGAAGGTGCTGGGCCAGACACAGGGCGCGGACTCCGCCGTCAACGAAGATCACGTCAACAGCATCATCGCCAAGAAAGAATTGATGCTGAAAAAAGTCCGTGACCTGCATGAAGTCAATCCGATGCTGGGGCATCGCGGCGTGCGGCTGGGAATTACCTACCCGGAAATCTACGAAATGCAGATTCGAGCCATCCTTGAAGCCGAGGCCGGTTGTCTCAAGGCCGGTATTTCGGTGTGCCCGGAAATCATGGTGCCCCAGGTCATCACCGTTCAGGAACTAAAGCGCGTCCGCGCCAGCGTGGACAAAGTTCGCGCCGAGGTTGAAAAGCATTACGGCATCGGCCTGACCTTCAAGTTCGGCACGATGATCGAGACCGTGCGCGCCTGTACCCGTGCCGGCGATCTGGCGCAACTCGCCGAATTTTTCTCTTTCGGCACCAACGACCTCACCCAGGCCGCCTACTCCTTCTCCCGCGAAGATGCCGAGAACAAATTCCTGCCGCTCTACACGGAAACCGGCATTCTTCATGACAACCCCTTTGAAACCCTGGACATCAAGGGCGTCGGTGTATTGATGCAAATGAGCGTGGATCTGGGCCGGGCCACCAATCCAAATCTCAAAGTTGGCATCTGCGGTGAGCAAGGGGGCGACCCGAACTCCATTCGCTTCTGTCATGAAGTCGGAATCAATTATGTGTCCTGCTCGCCTCATCGGGTTCCCGTCGCACGTTTGGCGGCAGCTCAGGCGTTACTACAGACCCGAGGTGCCCTGCCCAGGGTTGCCGCCGCCAAACCCCAGACTCCAGTCTACCCGCCAGCCCAGCCGGTTGTCGCCCCGCCAGCGCCGGAAAACACGGCACGGCCCGTGTCAGCAGCGCCAGGAGCCGGGACGGCGATGCCATCCGCTGCCACCAGACCCGCCGCCATCAAAATACTGTCCGGTCAAGCCCCGGCAAGCAGGCGCACCCGGGTGCAGTCTTACATCGAAGAAACCATCGAGACCGTAGCCATTACAGCGCCTGCTTATGAGACCTCGACAACCGAAGAGGCCACTTACACTGAAGCCACGCCTGTAGCCGAAACTCCAGCCCCTGTCGCCGCAGGGGCTCAACCGAGTGAAACACGGGTTCAGGCCGCCATCCGGGTGTTGTCTGAATCGACGACGCCGGCAAGCGTTGCGGTCGCACCGGTGGAAGTTCAGTCAGGGAATGAGCCGGCTGCAATTGAATCCCAGGCGGCCGCTGCGCCGGCTCCTTTGCAGGAAGTGACAACCGATCCAGCCACCCTGGCCATCGAATCCGAGTCCGTCAAAGAGGTCACC
>SXQV01000232.1 GCA_005792805.1 Methylococcaceae bacterium
CAACCCACGTATATCAGACTGATTCACCGTCGCCCATTTAGCCTTCAGTCTCTGAATCACCATCACCGACCAGACTATTTGTCCATTTTTAGGAAAGTACCATTAACCAAGCATTGACAGGTCAATCCATATCAGGAGTGCCGCCCCCGGCACGAGCGGGGCTGATTCGTTGGTAGGATCGTCGCCCCCGTCGCGTGAGGTGCAACGCACAAAAAAACGGGGGATTTTCATCCCCCGTTCGACCTCCCCCCTGTCAGCCCGGGCGGTGAGCCCGGATTGCGATTACTGTTTTACCGCATTGGTAATGCCGGAGACATCACCGCCCTGGGCAGAGAAGCGGCCGGAGTAGGTCTGCTTGTTTTTTGCGATTTGAACCTGCCCATGCATTTCACCCAGGGTTCCTTCGATGGATGCGCTGCAATCTTTGTTCACCGTGATTTGGCCTTCGGTAGGTAGTTGCGGACTGAGGTTGATAAATTCGCAATAGCTTCCCTCGCCGACGTGCCCGGTTTTATCCACGACCAGCTTGCACTGACCCACGTGCTGATCGCCCGGGTTGGTGACGAAGGCCGCCTGGTAAGTGATCCAGGTGCCTTTGGCATCAATCTGCTTGCAGCTGGCGTTTGCAATTTCAGTCCCGGCCAGCAAAGCCAGGGTTATGAGAAAAAGTGTTTTGATTTTCATGATTTCCTATACTTTTTTAATGGGCCACAAGAGGCGATGATTACCTGAGCAATTAACATGCCTAATTCAGGCCGTTGACGCCATGATTGTCTGCTGATGTGCTGGATACGCCTGAAGATCGGGCGGAACCGATAGCCGCGACCTGAAACCACGGCCCGCGCCATGCAGGATCATGACTGTACCCTGATGTGTCTGCGTGCTCTGTCAGGGCTTGGCCTGTGTGAAATGACCTATCAAGTGTGTGAAATGACACACTGTGGCGATCGGTGCGGTGTGGGCGTTACCCGTTATTTTCCGGATGACCGTTTCAGGTAGGCAGTAAAGGGCAGTAGGGGGCCCAGCCTGGTTGAGCGGCCTTGCCTGCCTACTTCGGGAATGTCCATGATGCGATCCACCAACGGTTCCCCCCGTTTCGCTCTTCCGTAGCCGCTCATGATCCTGAGTGAAGGATGGTCGAACGGGCCGCGTTCCCAGCGCACCCGTTCATCGGTAAGGGTTAACAGGAAGGCCTTCAGGTCTGCCTTCTCCTGCTGGCTGAAGTGCTGCGGAAAAACAAACGTGCCAAAGTGTTCGCGGTTTTCGACGTTACCTCCCCGGTCATAAAAATCGATGACTTCGTCGAGACTTTTCATGCTGCCATTGTGCATGTAAGGGCCAGTGAGCTCGATATTGCGCAGAGTCGGTATTTTGAAGGCACCATTAACGGCGATCGGCAGCCGCCCCTGATTCGGGGACGCGAGTTCTGAGCGGACAAGGCCGGGTTTGGGTAGGGTGGATTGTTCGGGGTTGCCGGTGAAAAAGCCTTGAGCCGGGTGAATGGGCGGGGTGAGCTCATCCGGTTTGAATCCGATTCTGAAGCGTAAAGAAAAGTTGAAGGCCGATATCGCAATCGGGTCGATCATTGGCTGATTGGGGTCGGCTAGCGTGGCGAGGTATTGTTCGCTGAACGAAAGGGGATGGCCCATTGGATCGCGCCCGCCGAGCCCGGTATCAAACTCGTCAGGGGTAACGCCCGTGTTGGCGTAGCCGACATCGGACAGCGGGATGAAAGCCGCCTTGCGGGCGGAGTCGATGTTCAGCACGCGCCGTTCAACGAGTTTGGGTGGCTGGCCGGGCTTCAGGCCGGAGTAAACAGCGGGATGTTCGGCCAGTGAGAAACCGGGCCCGTGGTGGCAAAAATCGCATTCGGCCTTGTTGAAGAGGGTAAACCCCCGTCTTTGCTGGGCATTGAACGTGGAAGGGAAGCCTTGAGCGTCTCGGGGAGCATCGAAGGGCGTTTCATCCGAGATCAGGGTGTTTTCATAAAGCTGGATGGCGAGCCCAAAAAAGAACGCGAAATTGGCTTCCATCTGTGAATAGGGCGGCAACTCGGGGGCGGGTTTACCGAAATCGCCTTGCCCATTCCAGTAGCGAGGGGCAAAGCTTTGCCGGACGAGGTCCTGGTAGGAGGGTTCAAGGCCCCAGCCCGAACGGTCGCGCCGGGGAGACAGCACGCTATCCTCGGCGTGAACTTTCTGTCCAGACAGCGGCTTACGTGACAGCAGCTTCCGGCCCAGATTCGGAAAAGAACGCCCAGCGCAAGACATCTCCTTGTCATCCACGGCTGGCCCCATGGCTTGGGAAGCTAGCGAGGCGTTCTCCAGCAGGAGATGGGTCTTGGTTACCTGGCCGCTTTTCATTTCCCAGACGCCGGCGTCCGGGGTACGCGGGCCGTAGACTGTCTCGCCGTTGAACAGATTGTTCGCCCGCCCATCCCAGAAATTACGGTAGTTGAAGGCCGCATTGATGACCGTGGGGGCATTGCGGTCCGTGACTCTGCGGGTATTGCCGGAGGCCAGGTGAAAAATATCGTCATTGAGTGGCGCGCAGCGGTCGTATCCATTCTGGCGAGACGAGGAGACTGACTGAAACTGTCGCTTCAGCGTTCCGGCGGAAGAGACGACATCATCCGTACTGAAGAGCACTCTGGAAGATTTGTCTGCCGGATTATGGAAACGGAACAGCGGGAAGTCCGATGCCTGTAGCGGGTAATTGACGCCACCCGGTGCCCCCGAAGCCGTCTTTTCGAAAGTATGTCCGGAAGGGGCCGCATGGCGGCTGCCGGGCTCTAGCTGATTAAGGGTCCGGCGATCAGCGCCGGCATGGAAATGACAGCTTGCGCAGGCTACGCCATCACTGCCGGCATTCATGTCCCAGAACAGGGCCTTGCCCAGTTGCAGGGCCGCGATAGGGTCGACCACGATCGGTGCGGGGCCGTCGAGCATGCCGGGTGTCGGCGGTACTGGAATTCCCTTGAGGGGTGGGGGTGTCTGATCAAGCTGGAGAGCCGGGGCGGCTCTCAACCCCCCCAACAAAGCCCATGTCAGGAGAGCGAAGCATCTCGTCAAGCGGGGGTTCAACACCTTGAATATAGCGGAAGGCTCAGGAGGTTCAGGCTTATTTGAATCGTAAGGCTGGGTGATCCTGAAAGAAAAAAGAGGAAAAAAGTTGGCGTGTCACCGGCAGAAGCGTCGCTGGTCGAGGAGACGCGGCTGGGCCGGTCTCCTCGTCGGTTGAGGGTATTATTTTTTACTGACAGTCAGATTGCCTTCAGTCAGCATCAGGGTTTCGCAAGCATGATTGATGGCAAAGCTCATGGCCTTGCTGGTGTCACCGGACGCGGCGTCCTTGGACACGACGATCTCATATTTGCCATTCCCCCCCTCCAGTGTGCCTGATTGACTGGAGGCCTTGTCTCCATTGATGGGGTCCAGGACGCTGACTTCTTCACCGTCTTTTTTTACGATCATGCGCAGCTTGAATGGCCGGTTTTTGTTGGCGGCCTTGATCTGGAAATTGTACCGGGCGGTGTCCTGGCCAAGCTTGTTGGCGGTGCAGGCCACATAAAGGGTCTGGCTATTGGCCTTTTTGCTCAGGGCGCTGGAATAAGTCGTGAGCTTGGCACCTTGGGCGGGTTTATCGTCACCGATGGGTTCTGGCTTTTTGATGCCGGTATACGCTCCGGTTGCCGTATTGCACTCCTGCATGGTCTGGAAAGTCATTGGGCCATCTAGGCTGGAATCCGGGGCGCTATCCTTTTTCTTGACCTTGCTGACAGTCAGAATGTATTCGCCGGTTCCTTCACTGACGGCAGCGTATTCGCCGTAAAGTTTATCTCCATTGGCAGGGTCCATGACGGTTTGAGCGACGCCATTACGTTCGATTTTGGCACTGACAAGGAATTTGGCCGATGCTGTCATCCCCTGGATACGCAGACGAAGTCGCGAGGGTGCGCCACTGCCATCATCGTAACAGCTGGCCTTGTACTGCCTGGTGGATTCTGTGCTGAGCTGTCCCTGGAGCCGGGAAGCGCCGGTAGGGACGTAACCGGCCCCCGCTCTGATCTCCGCCGTGGCTGGAGGGGCGGCTACCCAGGAGGCACTCTCGCCGGCGATGGCTAACGTCCCCGCCAGCCCGGGGAGGCTGAGGGCGGCGAGATTTAATAGCGTCAGACACGAACGGCGGGACTTTGACGGGGTGGCTGAGGGCCGTTCGGAACGGTCCGGTGTTGCGGTTGGATGGGGTGTGTTTTGCATGTTCCTAAGGTGATCGTTGGTATTGCAATATCTAAACGGTTCAAGTCAGCAAAAAACGGGCCGTAAGTGGCCGCCATAGGATTCAACAGGATAAGAGGCGCCTGTCTCCGTGAGTCTAGGGAAAGTGAGTGATATCACACACTTTACAGAGCGGGAGCGACTCGTTGAACTCCAGAAAGGGACAGGGTTGGGGTCGTACCGTAGTAGATGCCGATGTTGGGAGGTGGGGGAATCGCCGGCAGGTACTGTCCCGGCAAGAGGCGAATTCCCCCGTTTTAATGGCGAAGCCGGAGATCAGGGAATTATTGGTGTGCGGTGAACACTTCAACGAGATGATGGCTCTGGGGAGTGCCAAATCGTGAGCCGCTCTCTTTCAGGTGCGAGATCAGGTCCTGAAGTCCGATGCCGAGGATTTTCGCCAGGGCTGGAAGCGTCCAGGAAGGGGCACCGTCTGCCATGCTGAATTGGTCGGCCGGGGGCAGGCTGCCTTGACTGATCAGGCCATAGATTTCCTGAATCTCCGGTGTTGTGGGCCGGAGCTCATAGTCGGAAATTCTGGGAGCCCGCTCCTTACGCTGGCAACCGCAGCTGGTCGATGATCCATTGCGCAGGGTAATGGCTGATACCAGTTTTTCCATTCCGCATTCACAGTGACACGGATAGCGGGTATCGCCGCCCACTCGCCGCGCCTCGCCGACGATGACCCAATGTCCGTAGCGATGGCCTATCTCAATTTTCGGGCTGGTTTTGGTTGCCATGATGATTTTCCTCAAGTTCGTGGACAAGATGGATGAGGGGCGCCTGCCTGACGCAGGGCGGTCGCCCCAGTTCAACTCGTGCAATATAAGCAAACTTCGGGCCAATTTTTCTGGAGAGTCAGGCGCTCCATCATCCGTCTAAACCACCGATTGTTTTTTTACAGAGAACGCCCTGTGGAACCGGCCTTCCAGGATCTGGAGGAGGGGCGCGCCGCTTCGCGCATGAGTTTGGTGATGGCCCGCGACTTTGAGCTGGGGCCTGGGTGAGCGGGAACAGGTGCGTGAGGTGACTCACCCTGCTGTGGCATATGCCTGAAATGGCTGACAGGCGGTGGGGCGAGGTCAGTCTATGAGCTGATGGGGCAACCCAGCGCACGCTGGGTTGCCCCGACAGGGATGGGGGAGGGCAATGTCCCCTGGGATGTGCCTATCCGAAATGGGGGGTGTTATCCCTCCTGATAAGCTGGTTCAAAGCTTCTGGGATAAAACGGCCAGCGGCCGACATGGAGATATTTCCGGATCGGGGATTTGATGACGGAAAGGCACAGCGCGATGGAGAACAGACACCAGACCGCAGCGTACTCATTCGGGTCACGGGTTGTGAGGATCGACAGCAGTGGCCCCATGACCAGGTGAAATGCCACAAAACGCCAAGAGCCGTAAATGACCGGCATCACAAACGCGACGAGAATGTAGGTGATGCCGTGCAATCCGTACAGAAAGCCGGGGATGATGCCAGTCAGATCCATCATCAGGCCATTCAGCGGCAACTGCCAGGCAATATGCCAGTCTCCCGAAACGGAGCAGGCCTGTGTGCCGCAGAACGCTTCAATCCCGACCAGGCATTTCCCGGCCCAGGCAAACGGGTACATCTTGACCAGCATAGCAATGGCGCCGACGGCACAGACCGTATACACCGCCGTGCTGATTTTCTTTTTGACGTCGTCGGGGATGAAGTACATGGCCACCATGTTCACGAAGAACGGCTGGAAGGCGATATGGATGTACCCAAAGAGCGTAAGTATCTGATTTGGCGGCGAGTCGCAGAGATTGATGTAAACGTAGGTGGCGGCCTGTAGTAGTTCCATGCAGGCAAAATAGGTGAGTGGAATCCACAGTTCCTTCGATTCACCTTTGTAAGCCACATAGGCCGCCGTACCAAAGCCGATGGTGGCCAATACGGCCGATGCTTCACCGCTCCAACACATGGTTTCTCTCCTCTTTAATAGTTTGTTGTTTTATTGTTGGCAGGCTGGACAACGCGGTTCTTCAGCGCTGTCACGCCCCCTTATCCGTCCGGCAGGCTACGCTGCCGGGGTGGGCGGGATTTTAACAAGAGTTCGGTCATTCACTCTTCCCTGTGAAAAATGCGGGTATTAAGACAGCTCAGGCCGGAGTGCCGGTGGGCGGCACACCGGGTGATTGAAGTTCAGCCCCGCCAGGTATCCAGGACGATGCCGGCAAACACGATCGCCCCAAACCAGTGATTGTTGAGGAAAGCCCGGAAACAGGCGGATCTTTCCCTGTGACGGATCAGCCATTGCTGATAACCAAACAGGGCCGCGCCGCCAAGCCACCCCCCGTAATACCAGGATCCTGCTTCCGCCGCCTGGCCCACCGCCAGAAGAATCGCCAGCATTAAGACTTGCAGCAGGCCGATGATCAGCCGGTCATGCTGTCCAAACAGGATAGCGGTAGATTTGACGCCGATCTCCAGGTCATCGTCACGGTCCACCATCGCGTACATCGTGTCGTAGATCAGGGCCCAGAGGACGGTGGCCGTATAAATTGCCCATGCAATCCAGGGGACGTTGCCGGTTTGTGCGGCGAAGCTCATTGGCACGGCCCAGCCGAAAGCAATGCCCAGATAGGCTTGCGGCAGATGGGTAAAACGCTTGGTGTAGGGATAGGTCGCGGCAAGAAAGGCACCGGGTACGGACAGCGCGACGGTAAGCGGGTTGAGTAACAGCACCAGACCGAAGGCGGCGAGGCACAGGATGACAAAAAGCCACAGCGCTTCACGTGGTCTAACCTCACCGGCGGCAATCGGCCGCAGGCGGGTCCGTTCAACATGAGGGTCGAAATCGCGGTCCGCGTAGTCGTTGATGACGCAGCCCGCCGCCCGCATCAGGAGGGTGCCGAGGACAATGACCGCGACCACCCGCTGATCGGGGTGTCCTTGTCCGGCGATCCACAACGCCCAAAGACCGGGCCATAACAGCAGGAAAATACCGATGGGCCTGTCGAAGCGCATCAGCCGCCAGTAGGCATCCAGTTTTGCGTATGGGCCGGTCGGACGAGTGTTCGGGGTCATGCTCACAATCTGCAAAAAAGTGATGGCAGGAAAAATTCGGCAACCAGAAGCATGTGCCCGGGTCCCAGGCTGTAAAGCGATCGGCGGCCCCAGACAGCGGTCGGTGGCCTTCGGCCGGCAAATAGATCAGGCTTCCAGTCGCGGTGATCGACCTGGGCCAACTGCAGTTGCAAACGCCGTAATTGGGGATTGGCAAAGAGAATATGCCCCAGCGGGCGGGAGCCCAGATTTGCCAGCCTCCGATCCGCGCCGCGCAGGGTTTTTGCCGGGATGATGCTCCGGGCCACCACGACCGGTTGCGGGCCGTTCTGGAGCGCCACTTCCCGGATGATCGCCCGGTGCCCCGGTTGCAATTTGAGCTGCCGTGCTTCCTCACTACCGGGTTTTTCCCAGGACTGTTTCAGTAGAACCACGTTGAAGCGTTCGCCGTACAACTGACGCAAACGTTGTGTCAGTGATCCTGGTTCAAACAGCCATGAAGCGGTATGCGCTGGAATCCGTCTTTTGGGGAGGCTACCGTGATGCGCACGTTGCCAGCGGGGCGCATGGATAAAAAGCTGGCTACGAATATGCAAGTGGCTGCCCCGAAATGTGGGGCATTCTAGCAAATCCGGAATGGCACGGCTGTGTGTGGCGAAGGGAGGTTGAGCGTCGGCCCGGAGGTATTTTTCGCGGCCATTTCAAACAGTCCGTGTTCGATGGTGATTTATGCCAAGGATCCGGATCCAGGGAAACAGGCAGCCTAAATAACCGTCCTTGGTGGGCGAAAAACAATGGGAAGCTCACTCGCTCATCTTCCCGATGCGATGCAAAACAAGCGCTTGGGTGCTCTCGAACAATGGGAGCGACTGCAGGTGCTGGATGAAATAAGGCATCGCGTTGCCGGGTAACCCCTGACCTGGCCAAGGCGCGTGTCTGGCAGTGCCATGCCGGTACCCCCATGAATGAACGACAGGTCAAGGTGCTCAACCGCCTGCTTGATGAGTTTGAAG
>SXQV01000233.1 GCA_005792805.1 Methylococcaceae bacterium
AGCTACGATGTGCTTGGCGATACCCTTCGCCTCACCTTGATGCGCAGCCCGGCCTACGCGCACCACGATCCCGCGCGGATGGACCTTGCGGCGCAGCCCTCCATCATGGATCAGGGCTGGCACCAAATTCGGCTGCGGCATCGCCGTCTGCCGGGCCTGTACCGTCGCCTTGCAAAGAGTCCCGGGAGCACGGATGGAGCCGCTCAGAACCTGCACGACTCCGATCTCAGCCGTTAACGGAAAGATCGTCACGACCGTGGAAGGGCTGGCCCGGAGCGATGGTCAATTACATCCGTTGCAGAAAGCCTTTCTCAAGCATTTTTCCTTTCAATGCGGTTATTCGGCGCCAGGTTTTCTCATGGCATCCCTCTGCCTGATCGACAAACTCCAGCGCAGCCCGATACCACGAACCAGCATCGATAATGCGATCGAGGAAGCCGTGGGTCAGCATGTCTGCCGGTGTACCGGATATGTTCGTTACTACCAGGCCATACGGGAGGTTATTCTCGATACGCCCGGGCTCGTCACCTGAATCCTGATACCCCTTGGAATGGTCATGGCAAAGTTATGCTCCAGAATGTGGACAGCCTTTTTTATTCTGTTCCAACTGTCTGCCGTTACTTACGGCAGTGAGGAAAACCAGGATGATGCGGTTCAGTACGGCAAGGATTGCGCCAGCCTGATTGCGGACGCGCCACCCTTCAACTGTCTTGCCGGTGAGATTGTCAGGGTCACGGTGGACGGTAAGGAGCCCGCCGAGTACAGCCCCAATATGAACTGCGACAATCCGGCCTATCTGCCCTACCCGAAGGCGGCACATGGCCAATGTGTGCCTTATTCCCGCGTGCAGACCCTGCGCGATGATGATATCCAGATACTCGGCTTGTGCCGGCGCATGTTCATACGGCCCAAGGACGACCCGCACTTTGATTCGATCGAGATCATCATGCACAACAAGAAAACAGGTAGCACCTGTTTCATGATCTCGAAGAATTTTGGGGCCAATCCTCAAGGCGACGATGGCCGCAGGGTACCGCCACCCAGCGAGGAATCGCCCCCCAAAGGCCAGCTTGCCGCTCGCGACTTGTGGGCAACGCCCCAGCAGGTCGCGGATCATGGCTGTATCTACTGTCACGACAGCGACCCCTGGATGTATACCCCCTGGATTGCACAAACCTCCCAGCTTCCCTCCGATCCATTCGGCTATCATTCAGTCGATGTGGGTGGCCCCTTCAGGGCCTGGCCCAAGCCCATGAGCATCAATACGCGTGGCAACACCTGCACCGGCTGTCACCGAATTGGCTCGCTGAATACCTGTGGATCCCAGAAAATTCCAACTTTTGGCGATCAGCCCCCGAAGATGACTCAGGCACTCACCTGGATGCCGCCCGGCAGCAGCGAGGGAGCCGAGGAATGGGCGGCCATCTATAAGCAAAGTGTCGATGATCTGTCGCGCTGCTGCGGCGATCATCAATCACCCGGATGCCGGGTCGAGCCTATCGACAGCAAAAGCTCCTGGACCGACAGATTGAAGGTCATCAATCCTCACCATTCAGGAAGATAAAGGCAAAGTAACTTGAGCCTACCCACCAACCACCATGGAGACTACCTTGAGGAGCGCGTCGTGTGAGCCACAAGAACAATAACGAGCGGGCGACTCCGGAAGGCTCTACCCAACCCGGCGGACTGACATGCAGCACGATTACCACAGCGGGTTTGATGCCAGCGGCCGCTTCGGTGGAGGCGGCGGGTAGGACCAGGAACGCAGCGGAGACTTTCGCCGTGGTCCAGGGAGGGAACGACCCAATGGCATGGGAGCGGTGTATCCCTCGGCCACTTCCATGATTTTTCAATGGGTTGCCCTCTTCTAGGCCATGTCTATCCGGTCGGAATCTGGTTACTGATCATGACCACCGTAGCCGGATTGCTGCTGGCGGCTGGCTTCAGCCGCCGGTTTGGCGCGAACAAGCTGCTCCAGCCCCTCTCGCCCATGACCTGTGTTGCCAGTCAGGCCTGCATCACCCTCCGGGAGGGCGTCGATCATACGCTGGCAATCATTCGGCCCGGCCAGCCCGAATTGGCGTCGATATTTACCGCCGCCGGGGCGGAAGTCGTGGTTTTCGAGGAGGCCGAACAGGGCATGGGCGCCACCCTGGCGCATGGAGTTCGTTCGTCAATGCAAGCCGATGCCTGGATGGTGGCGCTGGCCGACATGCCGTGGATCAGGCCGGAGACAGTGCACTCCGTAACGCAAGCCCTGAGATCTGGAGCGCCGCTCGTCGTCCCGGTGCATGGCAATCGCCATGGGCATCCCGTCGGTTTTAGCTCCTGTTTTCTGGAAGAACTGCTGACCCTGCGGGGTGACCAGGGCGCGAAGTCCATCCTGAACCGCCATGCCGATCGATTGCAGTGCCTGCCTTGCGACGATCCCGGGATATATCGGGATGTCGACTTCCCGGTGGATCTTGATCCCCTCCAGTCTCCCGCTCTACCCTGATCGCTGGCCATGAACGGGGAATTGATCCGGTTGTTGCAACGATTCAGCGACAAGCGCACACCTTATGTTCTGGCCACGGTCGTGGAAGTGCTAGGGTCATCCTCCGCTCCGCCGGCCTCCCGTGCGGTTTTTGACAGCCGGGGCAAATTGGTGATCGGCTGGATCG
The DNA here is from genome assembly GCA_005792805.1 of Methylococcaceae bacterium. Classification (GTDB taxonomy): domain Bacteria; phylum Pseudomonadota; class Gammaproteobacteria; order Methylococcales; family Methylococcaceae; genus UBA6136. The sequence goes on from SXQV01000233.1 coordinate 2,664, forward strand.
GCGGGGGCTGTGCGCAATCGATCGTGGCGCACGCCGCCCTGGACAGCCTGGGTGACGGTAAATCCCGAATGATTGACATTGATCTCAATGACGAAATTTTCGGAGCAGCCATGCCGTGCGGAGGCAATAAGCGCGTGTTTGTCGAACCGGTGATACCCAACCCCATGCTCTGGCTGCTGGGACGCGGAACCCTGGTCCAGCAGATTTGTGAACTGGCCAGCCGGATGGACTTTGATGTCCTCGTCAATGACGCAGAGGCGACAGCCGATTCGCTACCCAGCGCTACCTGTGTCATCAACGATGACCAACAGTATCGACAACTCGCTCCCCGGGCGGGTGACTTCGTGGTGATTGCCACGCACCATAGAGGCGATTATGAGGCCTTGCGCAGAACTCTCCATTCGGAGGCCGCCTACATCGGTCTGGTTGCAAGCCGGCATCGGGCCTCTCTGGTACTTGAGCGCCTGCGTGGTGAAGGATTCTCCCAAGATCAGCTCAAGCGCATCCAGGCCCCCGCCGGTATCCCGATCAGTTCCATTACACCCCAGGAAATAGCTCTGTCGATTGTCGCGGAATTGGTACGCCAACGCCGATCATCGGCTGATCACGCTCCGAGGCGATAAAGTCGGCTCCGACGTCTCCTGGTGTGCTGATTAGAAATCCGCAGACAGAAGCGCTTGACGTGAATCTGCCAAAGACGTCATGAAATATTCATGGCTTCGTCACACAGGCTTCACATAGCCAACCTATTCTGGCGGCCTGATAAAGGTCTGTTTGCCGACTATCCCCCTATCAACGCCAGAGCCTGGTTCCTGGAGGAGCTTATTCATGAAACTCGCCCTGATCACGGACGCCTGGCGCCCGCAAATTAATGGCGTTGTCACGACGTTGAGTACCGTGACCGAACGCCTCCGGGCCTTTGGCCATACCGTTGAAACCGTTACTCCCGATCAATTCCGCAACTGGCCTTGCCCGACCTATCCTGAAATCCGGTTGGCGCTGGGCTCCCGTCGTGCGCTAAATGCGCGACTCGACGGCTTTATGCCGGATGCTATCCACATCGCCACGGAAGGCCCTTTGGGGCTCGCAGCCAGAAGCTATTGTCTGAAGCGGGGTCTTCCCTTTACGACTTCGTTTCACACCTTGTTCGCCGAGTATGTGAATGTCAGAACGGGCGTCCCCTTGTCCTGGGGATATCGTTTTCTGGCCTGGTTCCACAATGCCGGAGAGCGAGCCATGGCGGCCACGCCGGGGTTAGTGGAGCAACTCCGGCAACGGGGTTTCGATAATCCTGCTTTGTGGTCACGCGGTGTCGAGACGGACTTGTTTTGCCCTCGTGAACGTGACCAGCTCCCAGGCCATGGACCGAAACTGCTTTATGTGGGCCGTGTGGCGATCGAGAAAAATATCGAAGCATTTTTGGCCTTGGATATCCCCGGCACCAAATACATCGTGGGAGATGGTCCGCAACGAGCTGAACTGGAATTGAAATATCCGGCCGCCGTTTTCCTGGGTTACAGGCATGGCGAGGATCTGGCACGACACATTTCCTCCGCCGATGTTTTCGTGTTTCCAAGCCGAACCGACACCTTCGGTTTGGTCATGCTGGAGGCTCTGGCCTGTGGTGTGCCCGTGGCCGCCTTCCCGGTACAGGGTCCCAGGGACGTCATTCTTAGCGACAAAGTGGGCTGTCTGGATGAGGATCTGGCTAAGGCGGTGGTTACCGCGTTGGCCCTCAATCGCGATGACTGCCGCCAATATGCGCTGGGTTATACCTGGGATAACTGTGCCCGCTTATTTGAGAGCCATCTGGCTCCCATTGCCCGTCCTATTGGCGTACCAGCTCCAGCTACTTTATGAGGTCACGAAGATGAAGGTCATGCAGACTATTCACCAATACGATGTGAGTATTTTTCTCTGGGTTGCCCAGCGTAAGGCCAAAATCACCTTGGTCAAGCTGGCACGCGGTATCTCCAAAACGGCCGATGGTCCGTTATATCTCGTGTTAGCTCTCGCGCTGATCAGCGCCGGTCAAGAACCACAGCAAACCTTACTGACCTGTTTGTTGCTGGGCTTTACCCTAGAACGTCCGATTTATCTGATTCTGAAGAATAGTTTCCGGCGTCATAGGCCTCCTGCGGCCCTGAACATCCCCAGTTTCGTCACCCCGTCGGATCGATTCAGCTTTCCATCCGGACATACCTCCGCCGCATTCCTGGTGGCGACTTTGGTGTGTGCTTTTTATCCCGTCCTCTCGCCCATCCTTTTTACTTGGGCGACCGCTGTCGGCATGGCGCGTGTCATTCTGGGGGTGCATTTTCCGACCGATACCCTGATGGGTGCCCTCATGGGCAGTGCCCTGGCCTTCGTAAGCATGGAGATGCTCGCGTCATGAAAATACTTTATGGCGTGCAGGGCACTGGTAATGGCCACATCACACGGGCCCGTGCCATTGCACCGAAACTCAAGGAGGCGGGCGCAGAGGTGACCTGGCTGTTTACCGGGAGACCTCGCAATGACTTTTTCGAGATGGAGATCTTTGGCGACTATCAATGGCGCAATGGCCTGACCTTCCAGACCCGGCATGGACATGTCCATTACCTGCGTACCGCGTTGTACAACAATCTGCTCCGTTTCATCCATGAAGTTCGGACTTTAGATTTGAGTGGTTATGATCTGGTTGTCACGGACTTCGAGCCCGTCACGGCCTGGGCTGCCAAATTGCGGGGTATCAGAACGGTCGGGATAGGACATCAATATGCCTTTGGTCTGGATATTCCCGTAGCCGGTGCCGATTTTATGGGAACCCAGTTGCTGAAGTATTTTGCGCCAGCCAGTCTGGGTTTGGGCATCCATTGGCACCATTTCAATGGCCCGATTCTTCCCCCCATGATTGAAACGCCACTCACGGATAATTCGCACAATCCGCGCAAGATCATTGTTTATCTGCCTTTCGAGGATATTCCATCGATTCTCCGTGTGCTCAAGCCTTTCACCGATTATGAGTTTCACGTCTACCATCCGGGCGGCCCTGTGGCTATGACGGCGAAAACGAGCCATATCCAGGTAAAGGGACTTTCGCGGCAAGGTTTCCTGGTCGATTTTGCCGATTGCGGGGGGGTTCTCTGTAATGCCGGTTTTGAGTTGCCGAGCGAAGCCCTGCATCAGGGCAAGAAACTTCTGGTAAAACCGTTGCACAGGCAGATGGAGCAGCTTTCCAATGCCCTCGCGCTGGACCAGTTGCAGCTGGGTGAAGTTATGCACGATCTTGACCCTGAAATCGTTGCCCGGTGGCTGGCAGCCGGGCATTCGCCTACGATTCACTATCCTGATGTGGCCGGTGCCGTCACCCAATGGCTGATGAGGGGCGCACTGGAAATTGAACAGACATGGATTGAAAGTGTGTGGAACCGATGTGAGCGGTCGAGCTGATTTTCCCGCTTTCCCCGATGCAACACCTTGATGTAGTGTGCTGACTCCTAAATTTAATTCACTTACCCACTATCATGGCAGGACAAAATCTCACCGGTTTCGCACGCATTTACGCCGCATTTTTCCATTCAATGCGCGGCTTCAAGGCCACCTGGCGGCATGAAGAAGCCTTCCGTCTCGAAGTTTACCTCTTCGTCATTGGTAGCCCGCTTGGGCTTTGGTTAGGCATTACCGGGGTTGAAAAGGCGCTGCTGGTAGGCAGCCTGATTCTGGTCATGATTGTCGAACTGCTCAATACCGGTATCGAAATTGTCGTCGACCGCATTAGCTTCGAGCGTCATGAGCTTTCTGGACGAGCCAAGGATGTGGGCTCGGCAGCCGTCTTGTCATCCCTTCTGCTTGCGGGGCTGGTTTGGGTGCTGATACTCGCTCCCCGTTTCGCACTGCAACACAACATCTGACGCCGCATCTGGGTCCAGCCTCTCTCCAATTTGGCGTATGTAACCGCATTGTCATATTTCCCCCGTAAATTGTTATGCTCACGGCTTAACGGTTAACGAGGGGGCGATGCTGAATATTCTGGTAGTCGAAGACGATGTTGCCATTCGAGACATGCTGAGGGATGTGCTTGAACAGGCCGACTACGTGGTCCAGATGTCTACGGACACACAGAGGGCGTTTGAGCTGATGCAGAAGCAGGTTCCCGACCTCATCCTGCTGGACTGGATGTTGCCGGGACAAAGCGGCATTGAGTGGGCCCGGCGCTTAAAAAAGGATGAGGCCTATGCCGGCATCCCAATCATCATGCTGACGGCCAAGGGCGAGGTCGATGACAAAATCAAAAGCCTCGACACCGGACTGGATGACCACATCACCAAGCCGTTCTCCTCGCGGGAGTTACTCGCGAGAATCCGCGCCGTCCTGCGCCGCTCCGGCAAACTCGACAAGCAGAATCGCATCGAGATGGGCGGCATCACACTGATTCCAGACCAGCATCGTGTCTCGATAGCCGACAATCCGGTGACCATCAGCCCTACCGAATATCGGCTGCTGGAATTCTTTCTCACCCACCCCGACCGCGTCTACAGTCGTACTCAACTCCTTGATCAGGTGTGGGGCCGTCATACTTTCATCGAGGAGAGAACAGTCGATGTTCACATCCGCCGTCTGCGTAAACTGTTGGCCGAGTATGATCGTGAAAATCTGATCCAAACTGTCCGGGGTTTCGGCTATCGGTTTTCCATGGTCGAGTGACACATATGAGGCTACGGCATCATCTGCTATTGTCGCTCAATCTTGAAAACTGGAGATTCCGATGACGAAGGGAGCGAGCTGGCTACTGGCAGCCATGGCTTTGTGTACTTGTTTACCCGCTGTGGCGGCAATCAAGCTGCTAGCCGAAGGTGAAATTTCGGCAACGGCACAGGATCAGTCCCATCTTACCGGCTTATTGGAAGATGGGGTGACGCCCAAGAATCAGGCAGGCGGCTTTGGTGGCGCTATTGCTTACAGCGGACATGGTCAGACCTATTACGCTGTGCCTGATCGTGGCCCGGGTGCTGGTGAAACTTCCTACATGGAACGTCTTTATCAACTGGAGATTCGTCTTAACAGGACGGATGAGGGTTTTCAGCTGCGGCCACGCATTACTGCGACCCATGTGCTGAAGGATAAATCCGGTAAACCCATGACCGGCGATGCCGCCGCTTTCGATGCTGTGAACTCCCCTGAAAGCCTGCGCAGGGACTCCGAGGCGGTGCGCGTTAGTGCGGACGGCACCACGGTTTACATCGCTGATGAGTACGGGCCTTTTATTGACAAGTACAGTCTTGCCACTGGCAAACTGCTTGGCCATGTTCCGGTTCCCAACAAGTTTCATATCGACTTTCCCTCCAAATATATTCGTGAGGAACTGAACCGTAATCTGGTGGGCCGGCAGAGTAATCGGGGTCTTGAGGCGCTGGCCATTACGCCCAAAGGTGACCGGCTGATTGCCATGATTCAGGACCCCCTGATTCAGGATTCTAATCATGATGCTGAACACAAGCTGGTCGGTACCCACAACCGTATTCTGGATGTCGAACTGACGTCGGGCGTAGTTAAAGAGTACGTTTATCCGCTGGAGGATCCAAAAAATGGGGTCTCTGAGATGGTTGCCGTCAACGACCACCAGTTGTTGGTATTGGAGCGCGACAGTAAGTCCGGTGTGGAAACCAAGGACAAAAAACTCCACCTGATTGATTTGAGCGGCGCCACGGATGTTCACGGGTATAAATCCCTTTCAGAGCAAGGGCTGATTGTGGAGGAGGCTAGTGGCGCGTCACATCCGGTCTTCGTCCAGAAAAAACCATTTCTCGACATGCTCGGGTTTGGTATTCAAGCCATGCCCGAAAAAATCGAGGGACTGACTTTTGGGCCTGATCTTGAGGATGGCCGCCATCTGCTTATCTTGAGCACGGATAATGACTTCTCACGAACTGAGAGTACGCGGTTTTTTGCCTTCGCCATTGATCCGGGCGATCTGCCCGGTTATCAACCTCAGAAAATAGCTGCGTCGTCTGGATCGGCCCACGCAAAATCCGCCGGCCGGAATTAACCCGCATGGCCAAAAGTACCAGGACGTCTGTACGCCAGCCACAGCCGCCGTTGGTGGTCCAGGATCAGCAGCCCCCGAAAAAGCCCATCAACCTGACGGCCTGGATTTTCTTGGCGATGGCCTTCGGTATCGCGAGTGGTCTCTTCATTGGTGAATATGCAGTCAATCTGAAATTTATCGGCGATGTTTATGTTGGTCTGATGCAGATGACCGTGTTGCCTTATGTGGTTTTCTCACTGATCGGCAATATCGGCCGCCTGTCGGTGAGAGAAGTCGGGCTTCTGGCCACCTCAGGTCTCAAGATCTTCCTGGGGCTTTGGGCTACCGCCGCCATAACCGTGTTGTTGCTGTCGCAGGCCTTTCCAGACCTCACTACAGGGCAGTATTTCAGCTCAACGATGGTGGACCCGCCGCCAAAGTTGAACTGGTTGAACCTGTTCGTGCCCTCCAATCCGTTCCGATCGCTGGCGGACAATTCGGTGCCTGCCGTGGTCGTGTTTTGTATTCTTTTTGGCGTCGCCATTATTGGTTTTGAGGAGAAGAGGAGCCTGCTCGATCACATCGGCCTGATCACCCGGACGCTGCATCGAGTTAACGGCTACGTGGTCAAGCTGACCCCGATTGGAGTATTTGGCATCTGCGCCCATGCCGCCGGAACGATGAGTTTTTCAGAGTTTGAACGCTTGCAAGCCTATTATCTGACGTTCGGTGCCAGCGTCATCCTGCTTACTTTCGTCATCTTGCCTTTGCTGGTCACCGTTTATACGCCATTCACCTATCGACAGGTGATTTCCGCCGCCAAGGACGCATTATTGACCGCTTTCGTCACTGGCAGCGTCTTTCCCGTGATTCCACTGCTTATTGAAGGCGTCAATCGCTTGTACGCCGATCATTTTCGCAAGGACGCCAGGCATTCTGATTTTCCCGAATTCATTTTGCCGCTGGCCTATCCTTTTCCCGACAGTGGTAACGTCATTGACCTGATCTTCATACCTTTCGCCGCCTGGTTTTTGGGCGACATGATGGGTATTGGCGATGAACTGTTTATGGTGGGCGCCGGCTTTTTTCTGCTGTTCGGCAAGGTTTTCCTGACTATTCCGTTTCTCCTCAACAGCTTTCACATCCCGCAGGATATGTTTCAGCTATTCCTGGCCGCCGGCGTTCTTGCCGCGCGGGTCGGCGATATCCTCAGTAGCATGCATTACCTCGTCTTTACCGTTTTGACCACGGCGGCTATGACGGGCTTGCTGAAAGTTCGCCTGAGTCGTCTGTTCTGGGCCGTTGGCCTTGCTCTGGCCATCATTCTGCCGGTTATCCTGGGCATACGTTACGCCTTGACTCATATCGGCAACGACGAACATGGCACCGAAACCACGCTTGATCGTCGCGACCTCCTTGAGAAACCGGTTTTCACCAGCCTTGTTGCGCAGGCCGCTCCCAATCCCGTGCCCTTGAAACCGGGTCAGAACCGTCTGGAACGGATCAAACAGCGAGGTCTGATTCGAGTGGGTTACCGACCCGACAATTTGCCCTACACCTACTTTAACCAGGAGGGAAAGCTGGTGGGGCTGGATATTGACCTTGTTACGCGGTTGGCGCGGGATCTCAATGCCGGGATTGAATTCGTCGGATTCAGATCGGAGACTCTGGCTCAACAGCTGGCGGACGATCATTTTGATATGGCCTTGTCCGGACTTACCGATTCGCTGGAGCGTTCCAGTGTCATGCTGATGAGCGAACCTTACCTGGTGGTCAACATGGCACTTTTGGTGAAGGATCACCAGCGCAGCGAATTTGAGGACGAGGAAAAAATAAATCGTCGCAAGCGGTTGCGTATAGGTGTCGTGAAAGGCAGTTATTTCGAGAAACGGACCCTGGACCATTTTCCCGACGCGCAGATTGATCGGCTGGATTCGCCCCGGCAGTTCTTTGAGGAAGGCTGGCGGGAACTGGATGCGCTGGCTATGCACGCGGAAAGTGGCGCGGCCTGGACACTGGTTTATCCGGCCTACACCGTGGTCAATCCCCTTCAGCGCCGGGACAGTGCCCCCGTGTCTTTGGCCATTGCCGGTTTTGATATCGTGCTCGACGATACCCTCAATACCTGGATTACCCTGATGAAAATGGATGGCACTCTCGACAAGCTGTTCGATCACTGGATGCTGGGTAAAAACACCAAGCCTAAGGAACCTCGCTGGAGCATCCTGCGCGACATCCTCCATTGGGTCCAGTTTTCCTCCAGACAGCCGGCATAACCACACTGGGCGCGCGGCTGTCATGAAAATGTCACAAAGCAGTCATGATTTCGTCATAAGCCCCGTTTAGAGTTGCCCAACCCACGCGAGTCTGTCGCGCGGCTCGACAATCTATTAAAACGGGAACTCACATGAAACCAACAGCGCTCCGCATTGCGGTCTTTGCGCTCCTGGGCGGCGGTATCGTCCTGCCTGCCCACGCACTGCAACTTTATGTCGATAGCAAAACCAGCCAGGTCTTTACCTCGCCGGGACCAAACCGCATCAAGTTGGGTGAATTCGAGCAAGTAGAAGAAAAGCCGGCGAAATCTAAATCCAAATCCGCGCATGGCGCGGCAGCCTACGAAGACACCGCCTACAGCAGCAAGGCCGATCTTGCTACAGATGCAGAAGTCAAGAAAGTTGAGGATAAGCTCAACGCGCGTATTGACGGAGTCGTCAACAAACCGAAAAAACCAAACGAGGCGAAAGCCACGATCGACGACAAGGGAATGCGCTTTGAAACCAATGATGGCGCATTCAAGTTCAGTTTGAATGGCCGTCTGCACACGGACGCCGCCATGTATTCGGGTGGCGATATCCTCACTTACCATGCCAAGTCGCCTTATGGTCCTTATGACGGCGGACTTGTCACTGACAATCGCCAGAGCGATGGCACCGAAGTACGACGGTTCCGGATGGAGTTCGCCGGTCAGTTTTACGATGACTGGAAATTCAAGGTACAGCCTGAATTCGCGAATGCAGGAAGCGGCGGGCAGTATACCGTCGGTATACGTGACGCCTTTGTCCAATATACGGGCTTCGGCGATTACGGCAACTTCACGGCGGGACAGAGCAAACAGCCCTACAGCTTCCAGCAGATGATGTCATCGAACGACATGGTCTTCATGGAGCGATCGATGGAATATGTGTTCACCAACAGTTCGGTCAACCGTGCTATCGGTTTGCGTTATGACTTGCCCGGTCAATGGTGGGGTTTCGCAACAGGCCTATACGGTGACACCGCTACACCTCAGACCTCTGGTACCTCCGATGCACCTGATGAAGGATGGGGCGGCTCGATGCGAGCGACCATTGCCCCGTGGATGAAATCGGATGAACTGGTGCATTTAGGTGCCTCTGCGGCTTACCGGGCGCCTCAAAGTGATAGACGCGATCTGCGCTATAACTTCAAGCAGACGGCCATGTCACCCATGGCTTACCTTGATACCGGTACGATGCACGATATTCAGAACAGCCAGTTCATTAATGGTGAGATGGTTGGCGTCTACGGGCCGTTCTCATTTGAAACGGAGTACAACGCCACCTGGCTTAACAGTAATGACTCTGCGACGAGTCTCGGCGAGCCAGCGGGTGCCGGTTATATGCAGGGGGCACACGTTGACGTGGCCTACACACTTACCGGCGAATCACGCGCTACGACCTATCGGGCGGATCAGGGTGTGCTCAGCCGGATTAAACCCAATCAAAACCTGAATTTTGACGATGGCTGGGGTGCCTGGGAGCTGAAGGGCCGTTTCGCCTGGCTTGATATGAATCAGATTGGTGATCAGCAGTATGCCGGCGGTAATGAGGTGTCTTCCACCGTCGGTGCCAACTGGTACTGGAACAACTGGTCCCGCTTCATGCTGGACTGGACTCACGTCTACTCGCTGAATGTGGGCCAGGCGGGTAATAACCGGACAGTGCTCGATGTACCCGGCCAGAACACCGGCGACTGGGATGTCGTTCAGGCACGTGTCTCGCTGGCTTACTAAGTCACCTCGCTAACACAAACTTTATTAAGGAATCGTGATGAAAATAGTTACTTTTGGCCTTATTGGCACATTGGCCGTGACCGGCATATCTACGGAAGTACTGGCGGCTGGCCCCAGGCAGCAGATCAGTATTGTCGGATCTTCCACCGTCTTTCCTTTCGCTTCCACTGTCGCCGAACACCTGGGACAGGAAGGAAAAATCAAAACGCCGATCGTCGAATCGACAGGAACCGGTGGTGGATTCAAAATTTTCTGCGGGGGTACCGGTGTTAACTACCCTGATATAGCCAACGCCTCCCGCAAGATCAAACCCACAGAGGTGAAATCTTGTGAAAGCGCTGGAGTAAAGGACCTGGTTGAAGTCAAAATCGGTTATGACGGCATCGTGCTGGCTCAGACCAGGCAAGGTAAGCCTGTTGACTTTAGCCGCAAGGACATTTACCTGGCGCTGGCCAAGCAGATTCCCGATCCAGATTGTGCCGAGTGCGGTAAATTAATCGACAATCCCTACAAAACCTGGAGCCAGGTCAACCCTAACCTCCCGGAGACGGCAATCGAAGTCATGGGGCCTCCGAGCACCTCGGGAACACGTGATGCCTTTGCAGAATTGGTTTTGGAAGCGGGTTGCAACGAATTTGATTGGTTGAAGGATTGGAAGAAAAAGAATGAGGCCGAGTACAAGCGGATGTGTCAGACCATCCGCGAGGATGGCGCCTATGTCGAAGCCGGTGAGAACGACAATCTGATTGTGCAGAAGCTGAAGACCAAACCCAATGCATTTGGTATTTTTGGCTATAGTTTCCTGGAGGCAAACCGTGATGAGATTGCTGCCAGCACTGTCGAAAAAATGGAGCCTACCGCCGACGCGATTGCGGATGGAACCTATCAAATTTCCCGTCCCCTGTTCTTTTATGTGAAGAAAGCACAAGTGGGTGCCGTACCCGGCATTAAAGAGTACGTTGAGGAGTTCACCAGCGAGAAGGCTTGGGGTGATGATGGCTATCTCGTCGAGAAAGGCCTGATCCCTCTTCCTGAACGTCAGCGCAAACAAATCGCAGATTCGGCCCGCAAGCTGGAAGTCATGAAAATGTAGATTTGCGATTAATTTCGCCCCCGTTGCCCTTAGCCCATGCCAAGCTCCCTTGTTGGCATGGGCATTTTTGTGAAAGTGCTTCTGCAAAGGGCATTGCCCGTGATTGAATAGCGCGCGTTGTTGGATTAGGCGCTTGAGCCTAACCCGACGTTAATTGTCCAGATAATATGAGTGTCCAACCCTAAGCCTCTGAGGATGACTATGAAAAAACTCAACATGCCCTCTCTTATCCTGGCCGTCAGCATGGCCGCTACGGGTACCCTCCATGCGGCGACCGGCGCAAGGGATGCCATTGCCATCGTCGGTTCATCTACGGTCTACCCGTTCTCAGCGGCGGTTGCTGAGCAGTTCGGCAAGGCGGGTAAGTTCAAGACACCCAAAGTCGAATCTACCGGGACCGGTGGCGGCATCAAACTTTTTTGCAGTGGAATGGGTCCGCAATATCCAGACATAGCCAATGCTTCGCGCAAGATGAAGAAGTCGGAATATGACGCCTGCCAGAAGGCAGGTGTGAAAGAGATCGTCGAGGTCAAGATAGGTTTCGATGGCATTGTGGTTGCGCAGTCGAAAAAGGCCAAAGCTGAATTGCCGCTCACACGTAAAGAGCTTTACCTGGCCGTGGCCAAACAGGTTCCCGACCCCAAAAACCCAGAGGGCGGGCTACTTGTGGAGAATCCCTACAAAAGCTGGAATGAAATCAACCCTTCGCTCCCCAACGCCAAAATCGAAGTGCTTGGTCCACCGCCAAGCTCGGGAACCCGTGACGCCTTTGCCGAGCTGGCTCTTGAAGGGGGCTGTCAGGAGATTCCCTGGATCAAGGCTAAAAAGGAGACGGATGAGGCCTGGTTCAAGAGTACTTGCATGACCGTCCGTGAAGACGGCACGTACATTGAAGCCGGAGAAAATGACAATCTGATTGTGCAAAAACTCGAAGCCAATCCCGATGCCGCAGGCATCTTTGGTTATAGCTACCTGGCCATGAATGAGGATCGTCTTAATGCGTCCAAAATTGACGGCCGGGTTCCTAGCTATGAGGCCATTGCCGATGGCCAATATCCCGTGTCCCGCCCACTTTTCTTCTATGTCAAGAAAGGCCATGTCGGTGTGATCCCCGGGATTGAGCAGTACGTCACCGAGTTCACCAGTGAGAAGGCGGCCGGTCCCGAAGGCTATCTCGCTGACAAAGGCCTGATCGCCCTGCCTGATGCTGACCGCAAAAAAGCGGCTGAGCAGGCCAAGGCCATGAAACCGATGGTTGCCCCAAAATAACTCGCAGTACCTTTTGGCTTGCCCGTCGTGCAATAAATCGCTCAGGGATGGATGACCATCATTAGCCTGAAAACCCCGCATCAGCGGGGTTTTTCGGTGGGAGAGCGCCAAAACTCGTCATTAAGCTGTCATCTGCGCCGTTTAAGATGCCGGTTGCGGAAAACAGACAATGATTGGGCACCATGGCAAAACATATCGGAAAAGATCTTCATAACCGTGCCAAATTTCACATTCTGGGTATTGATGAGGCCAATGGAACGGTGGAATTGTATTCCAGGGATGGTTGGTCAAAGGCGGCCTGCGAAAATCTGGTTCTGCCCTGGGTTACCTTCATGCAGGGACTCATGGACGGTCGCTACGAGGTGAGGCCGGGCGGGCAGAGCATCTGAGGGCTCCCCGGCTGGATCTGTTCACCGCTTATTCCCCCCTTCTGGATTTTGCCAAACGGCACCCGCTGACTTTTTCGCTGTTGTCCACCAGGCTAGGATTCAGGGCTTTGTGACATTCAGCAACGTTCTCCCGTTTTAATGAGACGGATGACGGGCCTCTCTTCTCGCCCAGAGGCAAACTCATCACACAGAGATTTGTGCCCCTGATTCAGCCTGGCCGGAGCAGGCATTTCCTGTCCATGGCTGATGGAAAAGCTCCAGTTCGATTATCATCAGGGCTCTTTATCAAGTCTTGATTTATCGAGTGTGAGACCCATGATTTTCCGTCAGCTTTTCGAATCTGATACCTCTACCTACACCTATCTGCTGGGGTGCGAAAACACCCATAGGGCGCTGATTGTCGACCCGGTTGCCAGCGAAGTGAAGTGCTATATCGAGTTGCTTGATCGCCTCGGCTTGACGCTGATCTATACCCTGGAAACGCATGTTCATGCGGACCACATCACCGGCTCTGGCCTGCTCCGGGATGGCCTGGGGAGCAAAAGTGTGGTGCATCGCGATGCCGGCACCCTGTGCCCGGATGTGCTGGTGACCGATGGGGTGTTGTTGCAAGTCGGGGATATCGAGCTGCGGGTACGTCATACACCGGGACATACGGCGGGCTGTATGAGCTTTGTGCTCGCGGATCGAGTCCTCACTGGCGACTCATTGCTGATCGGCGGTTGCGGACGTACCGATTTTCAGCAAGGTGATTCCGGCATGCTTTATGACAGCATTCAGGAAAAACTTTTCACCCTTCCGCCTGACACGCTGGTGTTTCCCGGGCATGACTATAACGGCAATACCGTTTCCACCATTCGTCAGGAACTGATGAAAAATCCTAGACTGGGTGGCGGCAGGTCCCGCGAGGAGTTCGTCGAGATAATGAACAATCTCAAGTTGGCTTATCCGAAACATATCGACGCCGCCTTGCCGGCAAATCTGGCCTGTGGCGGCAGCCCGGCCCAGTCTATCCCTCATGGCTAATCCGCTGGCACATTAACCACATCCATAGAGTGAGGTGACATGAGTCTTGCCGCGTTAATGGGTATCACCCTGATTGTGGGTCTGCTGCTAGGCCTGCTTGGCGGCGGGGGCTCCATTCTATTGGTGCCCGTGCTGGTTTATCTGGCTGGCATGGAAGCCAGGGTGGCCATCGCCACGTCACTGGTGGTCGTGGGAATCACCAGTCTGGCGGCTGTTCTGGGTCATGCCCGCGAAGCGCGCGTCTGCTGGAAAAACGGTTGGGTGTTTGGCTTTGCCGGTATGCTGGGTGCCTATGGGGGTGCCCGCCTTGCGGCTTATGTGCCTGGAAACATTTTGCTGTTGATGTTTGCCGTGATCATGTCGGGCACGGCGATCAGTCTGTTGCTTAGGCGCCGGGAGGTGCCAGTTTCCTCCGCCGGACCTGGTTGCCCGGTACGGCTGAATCTGCCCGCCGTGATGTTCGATGGATTTCTGGTGGGCACGATGACCGGTCTGGTGGGTGTCGGTGGCGGTTTCGTGATTGTCCCGGCGCTCAATTTGCTGGGTGGTCTGTCTATCCGGGCGGCCATCGGCACGTCGTTGCTCATCATCGTCATGAACTCGGCCGCCGCGCTTGCGGGTTATGTAGGCTATGTAGATCTCGATTTGCGGTTTGTCGGCATGGTCACCGCCGCCGCTATTGTCGGCAGTCTTTTGGGTAACGCATTAAGCCGGTATGTCAGTAATCACGCGCTGCGTCGCGGCTTCGGCTTTTTTGTCATCGCGATGGCTGCCTACCTGCTCCACCGCGAACTCTCCTGGAAGGCGCTGGAGGAGGTGAAGCAGCTGGTTAGAGAGCATCACGAATTCTTTCGCGGTGTTCTGACTGCGCTTATCGTCATGACGCTTTACTGGTTTCGAGCCATGATTCACTACAGACATCAACGCGCGCTTGACTCGGCGAAAGACCGCGAAGCTCCGCTGGATTGGCAGATTTAACGAATTGTTCAACCCGCTGCGGTTCCATACCTCTTGATACGGGATAGGTTGAGCGATTTACCATCCTCCGTCATTGCGGCAGATAAAGCATCTGCGTTTGCTTTTCACCGAACTCGTCAAATGCGGTTGCGGCGACCTGGCCAGGCGACGTCCAGGCAAAAGCCTGTGGCACACCTGGACTACCCAGATAGCCAGTGCTGATTTGCAGACTTTCGGTTCTGCCCGGAAAGGGCTGATACCGGGCAAGGCTCTGAAGTTCTGTTGGGTAGCTGTCGCTGCTCATGACCATCCCGGTGTGCTGGGTCATCACGGCGTAGGGATTCCAGACCTCAACAAAGCCTGTTTCGGACCCCGATTCAGGTGTCGTCAGAATGTTGGACAGATAGCTGGGGCGCGTTCCCGGAGCAACATAACCAACGGCCACACGGGCGCCGGCATTGTTGCCGCCATTGGCCGTGAACTCGACCAGTTTTGACGGGGGCTTACGCTCTGCAATCGCCCTCCCATCGAGCGCCACTACCACCGGCGCATGTCCGTTGCCGGCCCCGATGATTACATCATCAAAATTGTCGGAATTAATATCGCCCGCCGCCACGTTGATGCCATTGGGAAAATCTCCGGGGAGGACGCCATCGAAGGTGTGCAGTAATTTGCCTCGGGTTGAGAATATTTTTAGCTGGGCAGTTCCCGCCTGACGGCTGCCGACAATGACTTCCGGTAAACCATCACCACTGATATCCCCCAGTGCCACGCTGACGCCCTTACCCGGACGCGCCGCATCGGGTCGAAAAGCCCGGAACCTCGACAACTGTGACTGGTTCTGTCCGCCGAACACGGCCACGTCAAAACCTTCACTGGCCATTCCGACGGCATAGGTGGAGTAGTATTTGGCTGCGCCCAGGGCATCGGCGGTACTCAATCCGCCCATGTAGTTTTTGCCGAAGGGATAGCGGGTCTTGAGCGGTTTACCCACACCGTCAATCACATTGACCAATGCTGGATACCCCGATTGAGTCGATCCAAAGGCGGCGCGCAGACCCTCCTTTGGGCCAAAAGCCAACACCGGCTCCATCATTCCCTGATCCTCATGTTTCAGGATGTGGCAATGGAAGACGTACTTGCCGGGAAAGTCCTCGACCAAGAATTTAATCTTCACCGAGCCGTTGATGGGGATATTCACCGTGTCCCGAGGTGTGATGTAGTTCAGGGAATTGATGGGTGAGGTGCTGTTAGGTTCTGTTGACGTATCACCGCAGCCAGATGAGTGCTGCGACGAAGCGTAGAAATCCCATGTAGTTACGGGCTCGTTTTTCGTACCGAGAAAAGATTCTCCGGTAGTGTTTGATTTTATTGAAGAAGCACTCAATCA
>SXQV01000234.1 GCA_005792805.1 Methylococcaceae bacterium
GATTTCATGGCGCGAGAATCCTTCGGGCTGTTGTGTATGTTGAACGGCTTATGTATATTCGAATCGACTGAATCTAACGATCCTGGGCGGAATCTCCCAGCACTTAGCATCCAGCCGGAGCCGTCCAAGCCGTAGGTAAAATTTACACTACAAAAAAATAAATAGAGTGAGGGAACTGAATTATGCGTAACTTCAAAATGATTAAAACAAGTCTGGCAGCCCTCGGGTTGCTCGCCTCCAGCGTTCTGCCGATGGCAGCCTGGGCACATGGTGGAGCCAGTGTTGACACCGATCAATGCCGCGTTCAGATTGGGCCGCATCTCGTGCATTTCACGGCCTACCAACCACAGCTTGCGGGCACTACGGAGTACTGCAACTCAATCCCCGATCTAGGTCAGGCCGTCGTAGTGTTCGACTATGAAGGTAAGGCGCTGCGAAACATGACTGTCGAATTTGAAATCACGAAGGAGCCAGAAGGCACCCGCGTTTTTTATGCACCGCCCAGTACGCACGCCAATGGCACATTCAACTCCACCATCAATTTCACTGAAGCGGGCAAATACCGTGTACACATCACCCTTGTAAACGAAGGACAAAAAGTGGATGAGCACATTGCGTTATCAGTGGGTTCGGGTCAGTCCGGCATACCAACGAGCACCATCGTGGTCGTTCTAACCCTGCTGGTAGCAGGCGGTTACATCACCTACCTGTCCAACGCCAACTTCAAGAACGCGGTAGACAAATTGTTAAGCAAGAAGGAAGCTTAACCGGTATCTCCCGCCCATGTCTGGGCGGGTCATTCGACGCCAGGCCATGGTATTGACCGTGTCCTGGCGTTTTACCAATAACGGTATTCGCCATGTTGAGAGAATCGTTCACTATTTTCACGGCCTTGCTGCTGGTCAGCCTGTCCTTTCCCGCTTCCGCTGTCTTCAAGGCGCCGCCGACAACCAAGGTAGAGGCAGGTCAAGCCGAACCTTTCTGTAACAGCGGCGCCCCCCCGGAGTGGCGCAAGGCACAAGTCGTTGAGGGGGTAGAGATGCAGGAGTCCAGAGCCTGTAGCCCGGACAACCCGAACGACATTGCCGCCTTTGTGAAGGGAACCAACAACATCTCCATGGAAACGCTCATGGATACCTCCAACGTTGCTGCTGACACGCTAACGCTGTCAAACGACATCGACAAGGACGGGGATCCCGATCACTACGTGATCAAGCTTGAGATCATGGAAATTAATGGCCATTCCCCCGATTTTCCGGGCATGGTGCCCACCTTTGATATCGCCCCCGGAGTCCAGCCTAGCTTCTGGGTATTCACGCCCAAGAGTCGCGACATGTCGACCCGGAGTTTCGCGAGTGGTGAAGCCAATCCCTTACTCCGTATGCCCTCTCCCCCCATTCGCGTCGAGCAAGGGGATGTCGTTTGGCTCGTGGTGGAGAATTCGCACTATTTTCCTCACTCCATCCATCTCCATGGTGTGGATCACCCTTTCATGGATCATAGCGGTGAGGGTAACGATGGTGTGGGCCAGACCAGCGCAATGGACATCATGCCCGGGCAAAGCAAAACCTATGTAATCCGTCCCCGCCAGCCCGGCACCATGTACTACCATTGCCATGTTCAGCCCCACACACATATTCCGATGGGGTTGGCAGGCATGTTCGTCATTGAGGAAAATCGGCCCAATAACTGGCCACAAGTCTTTAATGTGGGGGCAGGCCAGGTTCGTCATCCCTCTGTCGCTGTCCTGGAAAAATACAAGCAGGAATACGATCTTCAGTACTCATCAGTAGACAAGGAGCTTCATGAAATTCCGCAATCCGCCAACGACGTTCGCTTGATTGCAAAAAAAATGAATCAGGAATACGACATCACCGATGCAACCGACGACTATTACCTGCTGAACGGACGGGCCTTCCCATACACTTTGCGTGAATCGTTGATTACGGTATCCCCGAACGAGAAAGTCAAATTACGTGTTCTCAACGGACATACCGAGCCTCTCGCCCTCCATATCCATGGGCATAAGCTCACCGAAACCCATTATGATGGCGTCGAGCAAAATCCCTCGGCTCAGGTAACGCGGGACGTGTACAGCATGTCACCGGCTCAGCGGCTTGATCTTGCTCTCAACACCACCGACGATGGCCTGCACAGTTTTGGTTCGGGATTGTGGATGTTCCACGATCATACGGAAACGGCGTTCACTACCAACGGCATGGGCGAAGGAGGCAGTATCAGTCTGGTCGCCTACAGGGATTATATCGATGAAAACGGCACCCCAAAAAGCCATGGGATGGACCTCAAACCCTATTTCACCAAGGAGTTCTGGCAGCGAAAGATTCCGGTCTGGCAAAACTATATGGATGATTGGGGCAGCCTGGGTGCTGCGGCCGACACGATGGATACAAAACCCGGCATCAACTCCGGGAATGAACTCCTCCCGCCGCAGGTGCAGCCAACTGCCAGTTCTGGAATCGCCAGTTCGGTCAACGCGCCGGCTGAATCCGGCGGCGGGCTGTTCTCTGGCCTGCTTCTCGGCGTGGCAGCGTACTTCCTGTATCTGAACCGCGAAAAGGTCATCGCTCTGGTAGGGCAGCTACCGTTCCTTACCAAAAACAAGCAATGAGGCTGCGAATCAAAATGGCTAAACATTATTCAGGCTTAATGATGGCCGGGCTAATCCTGGTTTCAGGTGTGAGCTATGCCGCAGAGCAATCCGAGCAGATTGTCGAACACAATATGCTCATGAATCACGGGGGCGGTCACCTCATGGACATGGAGGGTGGCATGATCATGGGGCAAAACAAGGACACCCTGCCTCCCGGCTGTAGCCGTATCAGTGAAGACGCCACCATTACCGTCCGTGCCGGGCACAAATACACCAAGGACTACCCCGGCACCATGTTCGGCTTCGACCGTCATGAGTGGCGGGTGAAACCCTGTACGCGGCTGACCGTAACCTTCATCAATGAAGACCATATTCGACATCAGTGGATGATGCATGGTTTGCCCAAGTTTCTTTATGACAAAGGCATGTTTCATCTGGAAATGACCGGTCCCGCTAAAATCACGGGAACGATGATTCTGCCGGCCGAAGACAAAACCTATCTTGTGCATTGCGACATAGCGCAGCACATGGAAAAAGGCATGAAGGGCCAATTGATCGTCGGCAAGGGCAGCACCCCCTTCCCGAGCATCCCCGGCTTGACTGACTTTGTGATCCCGGATGATTACGGTCCTAAAGTGGAGGACTCGGTTAAGCAGGTGGTCACTCCTGCATCGGGTTCAACGACGCCGGGAACAGGTTCGGTGGCAACAAGCTCCCCATCTTCCTCGAATGGCAACTTTTTGCTGGGTCTCATTTTCGGTATTGGGGCAACTCCGCTGGCTCTCGGGTATTACCGGCGGCGCTTTCACGGCATGTCAGGCCAGGAAGTCGGCGACCACCTCCTTAATGTTGGCAAATCCTCTCTGGACAAACTGCTTGGATTACTGACGACCCTGCTGGGTGGAGTCAACAAGAATTAGCTCAGATTAAAGACCGCCCCCAACCTCAAAGCGTTGGGGGCGCCTCGCTCTTCACTGGTTGTCACCTGACCCATTCAGCCCCCTCGTTGCCGCTGTGCAGGCCGCTTTTCCATTCCTTTCCGCACCGAAATCAAGCGTCTAGCCCGAGGATGGTGCATTGTTCTGTGGCCGACACGGTGCCACCTCCCGAATTTCGCATCAGATTGATGCTTTGCGCCCGAATTCAGGGAGCCAAATAGTCGGCCTGATTTTTGCTTTCAACGGGTAACCAATCATTATGAGGCTCCCTATGGAAACAATCAGTAAAAGCCAAGATGTCCTTTTTGTGCTAATCGGGGCCATTATGGTGCTCGCCATGCACTCGGGATTTGCATTTCTTGAGCTTGGCACGGTGCGACGGAAAAATCAGGTCAACGCACTTGTCAAAATATTGGTCGATTTCGCCGTATCGACCATCGCCTATTTTTTCATTGGGTACTATCTGGCTTATGGTTTGAACTTCTATCAGGGCGCTGACCATCTGATTACCAACAATGGCTATGATCTGGTCAAGTTCTTTTTCCTCCTGACCTTTGCCGCCGCCATTCCTGCCATCGTTTCCGGTGGCATCGCAGAGCGTGCCCGGTTTTATCCCCAGCTTGCCGCCACCTTTCTCCTTGTCGGTTTTGTCTATCCTTTTTTTGAAGGCATCGCCTGGAACAACAATCTTGGCCTGCAGGACTGGCTGCAAAACCGCTATGGCGCCCCTTTTCACGATTTCGCGGGTTCCGTGGTAGTTCATGCCGTGGGCGGCTGGGTGGCACTTGCCGCCGTCATCATGATGGGCCCCCGTCGCGGGCGTTATCACCGCAATGGCGGGGTTGCCGCACATCCTCCGTCCAGCATCCCGTTTCTGGCACTTGGCGCCTGGATACTCACTGTCGGCTGGTTTGGTTTCAACGTCATGTCCGCCCAGAAACTTGAGGCCATCAGTGGCCTGGTCGCAATCAACTCGCTCATGGCCATGGCCGGAGGCACGCTATCCGCCCTGATCGTTGGCCGCAATGATCCGGGGTTCGTCCATAACGGACCACTCGCAGGCCTGGTGGCAGTCTGTGCAGGCTCTGATGTCATGCACCCCGTCTCGGCCCTGTTACTGGGTCTCTGTGCCGGGGGGATATTTGTTGTCATGTTCACACTGACGCAAAACCGTTGGAAAATTGACGATGTGCTCGGTGTCTGGCCCCTGCACGGACTATGTGGCGCGTTAGGTGGTGTCGCAGTAGGTGTGCTCGGATGTGTTGAGCTGGGCGGTTTGGGCAAGGTTTCGCTCATGTCCCAACTCCTGGGGACTGGCCTCGCCATCACCATCGCCCTCATCGGCGGCTTCGCGATCTATGGGGTGCTGAAAGCACTGACGGGACTCCGCATGGATCCCGAAGAAGAATTCACCGGCGCCGACCTCACCCTCCACAAGATCAGCTCCAGCCCGGAGAATGAGTCGGGTTGGTAGTGGGTGCAGAATCATTCCTCGCCAATGATTCTGACTTGAGGGAACCTCTCGGGGACGCGGCTATACGTTGCCGCGTCTTTTGCACAAGGGTATCATGGCGCGTTTTCTTGAAAGTTGCCTGATCCTGCCACACTGGTCCACTGGCCCGGACGTCGTAACGTCAAGAGGGTTCTGAGTTCTTCAGCGCCCGCCTTCCCTCACCATCGCCTTATAAACCCTCAGAAAATTGACATGACTGATCTATCGCATTACAGAAATATCGGCATCTTCGCGCACGTCGATGCCGGCAAGACCACGAC
>SXQV01000235.1 GCA_005792805.1 Methylococcaceae bacterium
CTTTTTCTCCCAAAGATCCCGATAACCGGCAAACCGCTCGACCCGGGCGAAGAAGCTTGCTTCATCCCGCCCAATGGCATCCAGTGTCTCGGCGGTGCCTCCGAGGAGGTCAGTAGCCAGTGCGGCTCGCAGCAGACTATCACGCTTTTCGGCGACCGCCAGCAGAATCCGCTCAAGCTCCTCGGCTTCCAGCGTGGTCCATACGCTGGCCAGGGACAATTCCACGCAGGCCACACCCTGCGCCTCCAGCGTCCGGCGCATCAGCTTGCCTTCGCGATGGCTGCGCACCAGAACGGCGATATCACCGGCAGTCAGGTTCATGCCACCTAACCTGATTCCTCCTGTCATCCCGGCATTGATCAATCGGACAATTTCCCCGGCGGTCGCATCGGCGGCCAACTGCTTGGCGTCCTCTCGTGTCGGTATCCCGCCCTCACCGGTCCGGAGGGTCCAGATCTGGAGATCGCCCCGCTGTTCGGCGCTATCATCCGTGAGCGGTACCAGGGTGTCCTGCTTTTGTCCCACGCCCACAGGACGGTACTGGATACCTGACTGCAGAAAGCCCCGTTCGTTAGCCCCGAACAGAACATTCCCCGCCCCGATGAGTCCGGGTACCGAACGTTGATTCCGGGGCAATGAGTATTTGGCATCGGCCTGTTGCTGAGCCGAAAGATACGTATGCAGATCTGCGTTGCGGAAGCGATAGATCGCCTGCTTGGGATCGCCCACCAAAAAGAGTGGCAGCCCTGGCTCCCCCTCGGGGACCTAAATTTTTCGGAAAATCCCGAACTGCAGCGGATCGGTAGCCTGGAATTCATCAATCAGCGCCGCCGGAAAACGCACTCGCAGCGCCCTCGCCAGTTCATCGCCCTGATTTGTCACCAGCGCACGATGCAGGTTGGCCAGCATGTCATCGAAACTGACCACCCGTTGCTGCCTTCGGCGTTGGCGTAGTGCATAGGGCACTTCAGCCACCAGGCGCCGCAAGAGACGCAGACGGGCATATTCCAGAGCTTTGTCCTGAGCCTCGCAGGCGGTCAACAGGTTCTCGGCTGCCCTGAAAAACGGATGCTCGGGGGTTTGATTGCCTTGGTTAGTTGCCCTTATCAGCCTGCTTTCTCGAAAGATGCCTAACTTACTCTCCCGAGGAAGATCCAAGCCGCCAGTCGATTTCATAGACCCGAACCAAGCTTCCCACTCTTGATAGCCTTGCTCAATGCTTTTCGGCCTGTGGGTTACTTGAGATAGTTGCCTCCCTGCTGAGGCTTTCAGTAACTTGTGAAGAATCAACCGGTGGCTTGATAACCATAGCGCCCGAGCCTCATTAAAGGCGGCCTCAATCTCCTTCGAGTCCGGATCACTGACCTTATCCAGATCACCGGGCCATCGATGGGTTGCCAACGGTTGTCCAAGAACTGCTTTCAATAACGCAGCAAATTGGGCCGGTGAGTCCTTGCGCTGGATCAGATACTCGGCCAGCATCGGCGTCATGGGTTTGATCGGTGACAAGGTCTCTGGGACGAGTTCGGATTGCTCCTCCGCAGATGCAATGTGCCGGCGCCAGAAATCCTGCACCACCTGGGCAAGACCCTCGCTATCCTCCTCCACCGCTTCCAGCTGAAACGGTTGACCGGCCGAGAACGGAGCGTCGCCGAGCGCCCGCTGGCAGAAGCCATGAATGGTGAAGATAGCGGCTTCGTCAAAACTTTCCCGCGCCAGCTTCAGTCGAGCCAGAATCTGCGCCGCGCTCCGCTCCTGTGTTTGGAGATGAGCAAGCAGGTCGGTCACAAAAGCATCTCTGGATTTTCCACCCCCCGTCTCCAGAGCCTCAAGCATCTCGACGATACGTTGCCGGATGCGGTCACGGAGTTCCGCCGTAGCCGCCTTGGTAAAGGTGACCACCAGAATCTGGCTGACATTGAGCTCCCGCTCAACCAGCAACCGAACGTACAGGCCACAGATATTCCAGGTCTTGCCGGTCCCGGCGGACGCTTCGATGAGGTTAAGCCCGTCGAGCGGACACGCGAGGGGGTTGAGGTCAGTGAACTCACTCATCGCCGATCTCCTTCATGCCTTCATCCATCGCAACCGACTCCATGAACGGCAGGAAAACCGCCCGGGCACAGCGCTCGAATTTGGTATCCAGCGGATCAGCCACCCCACGCAAGGCAAGGGCATAGGCACTGCCGGTACTCTCGCCATAACCACTGTAGCCGACCTCCCATTTCTTCCGGGCGGCCTTGAGGGCCTTGCCGGCCTCGGCCTCGGCATAAGCCCAGGCGCTCTTGGGGAAGAAGGGGAGCGGTCGCGTCTGACCTTCGCGATAGAGCTTGACCAGCGCCGAAAGACGATCCGGGGCATCCGCCAGGGGCGGCAATTGATAGCCCCCAGTCCGGGCAATCCAGTGGGTCACCGGATCAACACCAGCTGGGGCCAGGGCATTCAGGAAAAGATGCTGGATCCAGCCAGCCAGCCGATCATTCGGGCGCAGTTCGTCATAGCGCCAGCAGACGAGACCCCCTGACCTCAGCTCGGTCATTTCTCCGGTGAGACGCCAGGCTTCGCCCTTAATGTCGAAGTTCAGATGACCCGACACCGGCGCCAGCACTACACCCTGGCGGGCTTCGCGCAATCGTTCCGTAAATTGAGTCAGTTGCCCCAGCTCCTGCTCCAGCAGGCGTTC
>SXQV01000236.1 GCA_005792805.1 Methylococcaceae bacterium
CGGAGAAGAGTGTCATCCGTTCCATGCTGTCGGAATCACTGCAAGCCGTAATTTCACAGGCGTTATTGAAGAAAGTGGGAGGCGGACGCACCGCCGCCTGGGAAATCATGGTGGGCACCCCAGCCATCCGCAACCTGATCCGGGAAGACAAAGTGGCGCAGATGTTTTCCGCGATCCAGACCGGACGCCGTGACGGCATGATGACACTGGATCAGCATTTGCAGCAGCTCGTCGAGAAAGGCATGGTCACTCGTCAGGTGGCCCACACCAAGTCCGTCAACAAGGCGGCGTTTTAATCCACTCCCAGCGCAATACGCATGAACTTCAACTCCCTCCTGGAAATCATGACCCGCAACGGGGCGTCGGACCTGCTGGTAACGGCAGAAAGGGAGCCGAGCATCAAGGTTAATGGAGTCTTACAACCGATCACCCGCAGCAAGCTGACCAAGGATCAGGCCATGCAGGTGGTCACCAGCATCATGAACCCGACCCAGCGCGAGGAGTTCGCCAAAACCCACGAGTGCAATTTCGCCATCGAGGCGGGTGAACTGGGCCGTTTCCGCGTCAGCGCCCTGATGCAGCGGGATAGCGCGGCCATGGTGTTGCGGCGCATCCAGACGAACGTACCGACGTGGCAGGAGCTTGGGCTACCCATCGTCCTCAGCGAACTGGTGATGAACAAGCGTGGCCTGATTCTATGCGTTGGCGGTACCGGCACCGGCAAATCCACGTCGCTGGCCTCACTGATACGCCATCGCAACGAAAATTCCAGCGGCCACATTATTACCATCGAAGATCCGCTGGAATATGTACACGAGCACCTCGGCTGTATCGTCACCCAACGTGAGGTCGGTATCGACACCGAGTCCTTCGAGGTCGCACTGAAAAACACTCTGCGTCAGGCACCAGATGTCATCCTGATCGGTGAAATCCGGTCACGGGAAACCATGCAGCAGGCCATCACCTTTGCTGAAACGGGCCATCTCTGCCTGAGCACCTTGCACGCCAATAACGCCAACCAAGCAATCGACCGCATCCTGCATTTTTTCCCGGAAGAAATGCACCCGCAACTGTTCATGGACCTGTCCCTCAACCTTCGTGCCATCATCGCTCAGCAGCTAATCCGCAGTCCGGATGGCAAGCGCCGGCACCCGGCCATCGAGATACTGATCAATACCCCTCGCGCCGCCGACCTCATCCGCAAGGGCGAAGTGGACAAGCTCAAGGAGCTAATGAAGCATTCCCGAGAGCAAGGCATGCAAACCTTCGATCAATGCCTCTTTGATCTCTACCGGGCCGAGAGAATTTCTTACGAAGACGCTCTGCACGCCGCTGATTCGCAGAATGAAGTCCGTCTGATGATCAAGCTGGCCCGGGAGGGGAAGCACCCAGCTGAAGACGGCGGTGAGGCCATGGCTTTACTGCCGGAAGAGGATCACCCCTGACCGTTTTCCGATTTCGGCTTCCCGTATAATCCAACCTCGCCCGCCGCCCCGGAGACTCCTAATCTTGTTGCATCTGCCGCCGAATTACCCGCCAGACCCGGACTCGACGGGAAACCCATGAACTGGACTTCCCTCACTTTGGCGGCGGCCATCCTGCTCACCTTCCTGGTTTTGCAGCGGATCATTCGTTCCCGCCGATTCACCAGAGCCAGCTATACACGGCAGGATTTCCTGCTTTCCCCTGAAGAGCGGCAATTATTCACGGCATTAAAGCAGGCTGTGGGTGAGGATTACGCCATTTTTGGCAAAATTCACGTGGCTGATATCATCGCGCCCCGCTCAGCGTCTGGCACCGACACGGCCTGGAATTCGCTGGACGACGTGGGCGCAGCCTGTTTCCCGTTTGTCCTCTGCAAACAAACTGACTTGTCCATCGCCTGCGCGGTACAACTTATCCAGCACAAAATACCCGGACGCAAAGCCAAGAGCCCGGCCGATCACCCGCTCAAGGCTATTTGCGCGGCGGCGGGCCTGCCATTGCTGCGGATGGAAGCCAGCCCCTTTTATGATCGAAATGACATTCGTCAGGCGATCGCCGAAGCCGTCCGCAGGGAGCCCCTTTTTATCAGCCAGACGGATGGCCGCAAGGAGCCGACCATCGCCGGACTGGAAAAACTGGATCTACCCTGACCATGCTGACCCTGTACGGTTTGAAAAATTGTGACACGTGCCGCAAAGCCGGTGCCTGGCTAAAGCAGCATCGGCGTCCTTTTGCTTTTCATGACCTGAGACTTGACGGTCTTGAACTTTCGCTCATCCACCGATGGGAAGAAAAGCTGGGGTGGGAGCATCTGCTAAACCGCAAAAGCACCACCTGGCGCGGCCTTGCCGACCCGGACAAAACCAGCCTTGACCGGGCAAAAGCCATTGACCTTATGCTGACCCACCCTGCCCTGATCAAACGCCCCATTCTGGGGGTAGGCGATGATATATGGCTGGGATTTACACCGGAACGCTACTCAGAATTGCCATGAGCGAAACTCTCGACCTGACCTGTGATTTCATCCGCTGCCGCTCTGTAACACCGGAAGATGCCGGCTGCATGGATTTGATTATCGAACGACTGGAGCCCGTGGGCTTTGCAACAGAACGTCTGGATTTTGGCGGCACACAGAATCTTTTCATGCGTCATGGTACGGCGGCCCCCCTTCTGGTTTTCCTGGGCCACACCGATGTCGTGCCATCCGGCCCCGAGTCCGACTGGTCTCACCCCCCCTTCGAGCCGACGCTGAAGGATGGGCTGCTCTATGGCCGGGGCGCCGCTGATATGAAAAGCGGCGTGGCGGCAATGGTAACGGCGCTCAGGCGTTTCGTGCAGCGGCACCCTGATCACAGGGGCTCTGCGGCGATTCTGATGACCAGCGATGAGGAAGGTGCGGCGACAAACGGCGTCGTCAAGGTCGTGGAGACCTTCCAGTCGCGCGGCGACAAAATTGACTGGTGCGTCATCGGTGAACCCTCCAGCTTCGACCGGTTGGGTGATGTAATCCGCGTGGGCCGACGCGGCTCGCTCTGTGGCGTACTCACGGTGCAGGGTGTCCAGGGCCACGTTGCTTACCCGGACAAGGCCGACAACCCCATCCACCGCTTCGCTCCCGCCCTGGCGGAACTGACCGCCGAGGTCTGGGACGCGGGCAATGAGTTCTTTCCCCCAACCAGTTTTCAGGTGTCCAACATCAAGTCCGGGACGGGAGCGGAGAATGTCATTCCTGGCCGCATGGAAGTCTCGTTCAATTTCCGCTACTCGACCGCACTGACAGAAGCGGACATCAAACAACGGGTCGAGGCGATCCTCAACAAGCACGATGTCCGCCACGCTATCGCCTGGCGATTATCGGGTGCCCCGTTCCTGACCACAGGGACTGAACTCATCGACGCCACCCAGGCAGCACTCGTCGAGATCATTGGCCAACCGGCGCGGCCCGATACAGGAGGCGGCACCTCAGATGGCCGATTTATTGCTCCAACAGGTGCCCAGGTAGTCGAGCTCGGCCCGTTGAATGGCAGCATTCATAAAATTGATGAACATGTCCCGGTGGCTGACATCGATGTGCTCTCTGCGGTATACGAACAAATCCTGGTAAATCTTCTGGTCAACGCACCGTAACCCAATCGCCGAGGCAACCATGACCACAGCATCAAAATCCCCCCTGGTCTCCGCTGAATGGCTAGCCGAGCGGCTGGATTCGCCCCACCTGGTTATTCTCGACGCCACTTTTTTTCTGCCGGATCAGGGCCGTAATGCACGCGATGAATACCTGCACGCCCACATTCCCGGCGCTCATTTTTTCGATATCGATGTCATCGCGGATCACAGGACACATTTGCCCCACATGCTGCCCACGGAATCTGCTTTTTCCACGACAGCGGGACAACTGGGCATCGAGGAATTTACCACCGTGGTCGTTTATGACTGCAACCAGTTCATGGCCTCGGCCCGCGCCTGGTGGACTTTCCGGACGTTCGACCATGATCATGTTCTGGTGCTCGATGGCGGTCTGGCGCGGTGGCAGGCCTTGGGATTCCCAACCCGATCAGGCCCGGAATCCGTGATTCCCCACACCTTCAAGGCCATCCATCGCCCCGGCCTGGTCCGTAATCTGGAGCAGATGAGGGATGCCCTGGGGCATGCCGAGGTGCAGATTGTGGATGCCCGCCCGCCGGGCCGCTTCAGCGGTCAGGAACCCGAACCCCGGCCCGGTCTTAGATCGGGGCACATTCCCGGCAGCCATAACGTCTTTTTCAAGCAACTGATCGACGAAGAAACGCAGTGCCTTAAACCGCCACCTGAATTAGAACGGGCGTTCCAGGCCGCCGGGATCGAGGTTGGCAAACCCGTCATCACGACCTGCGGCAGCGGGGTCACCGCCTCCATTTTGGCTCTCGGACTTTACCGCTTGGGTAATGAATACGCCGCCGTCTATGATGGTTCCTGGACGGAATGGGGTCAGCGAGAAGACGTTCCCGTCAGCACCTGCTGAGGCAGGGTCTGCGGCCAAAATTGTCCCGTTTGATAACAGCAAGGCCAGCGCCATAAAATCCCACTGTTTTTATCAACTAAAAAGATTTGCGATAATGCTCGCTTGTGTCGGTGAAAGAGCTTTCCCGCAGAAGAATTTTGATGGCCAAGAAATCGCTACCTTTTGAAGAATCGCTAACCGAGCTGGAGCAGTTGATCGAGCGTATGGAGCAGGGAAATCTGCCGCTCGAAGATTCGCTGCATCTGTTCGAAAGAGGCGTTCAATTAACCCGGAGCTGCCAGAAATCCCTGAAGGAAGCCGAACAAAAAGTACGCATTTTGCTGGAAGAAAACGGCGAACCCACGTTAAAACCATTTACTGATGACGTCCAATAACGCTTTGCAAGAATTCATGGGAGTCTGTCAGGCCCGGGCCGAAGCGGCCCTGGATGCCCGGCTTCCCGCCGAACACAGAATGCCGGAACGGCTGCACCAAGCCATGCGCTATTCTGCGCTGGGTGGCGGCAAACGGCTTCGTCCGCTGCTGACGTATGCGACAGGAAAGGCGCTTGCTGTCCCGCTCGACCTGCTGGACGGACCTGCTGCGGCCGTGGAAATGATCCACGTCTACTCCCTGATCCACGACGATCTGCCGGCCATGGATGATGATTCGCTGCGCCGTGGCAAGCCCACCTGCCATGTGGCTTATGACGAGGCTACCGCAATCCTCGCCGGCGATGGCCTTCAGGCCCTGGCCTTCCATGTTCTGGCGCAGGACCCAACCCTTAACGTACCGGCTGAGAACCGCATCGCCATGATCGAATGTCTGACCACCGCCAGCGGCTCGCTGGGCATGGTAGGCGGTCAGGCCATTGACCTTCACTCCGTAGGCAAGGCGCTCGATTTACCGGCACTGGAGAATATGCACATTCGCAAGACCGGCGCATTGATTCGCGCCAGTGTAAAACTGGCAGCGCTGGCTAAAACCCCCATCGAACCCGTCGTCGCGGATCGGCTTGACCATTACGCCAAGTGCATTGGCCTCTCTTTTCAGATCAAGGACGACATCCTTGACGAGGAAAGCGATACTCAGACCTTGGGTAAGACCCAGGGCAAAGACCGCGATAACAACAAACCCAATTACCCGGCGCTATTGGGCCTTGCCGGCGCCAAACAGAAGGCACTGGAACTGCACGAAGATGCGCTGGACAGCCTCTCGGGTTTCGGCCCCGAGGCTGAGTTACTTCGTGAGCTGTCGCGATTCATCATCGACCGCCAGCATTGATTGTGATTGAGCCATGCCTGCAAAACAGATTACACCTGCCTCACCGTACTGAAGCTTGTAACAAAGCCGTGCAGTGGGGTTGGATCATGGGACGGCCAAAAGCCTCCCTCACCCTAGACGACTAGCCATTGAGCGGGGCATGCTGCCCGTTCCGCCAGGAATACCCTCCATGACTGAATCCAATACTTCATCACTGCTCAACACCATCGCTGATCCGAAAGACATTCGCGCACTGCCGGAAGATCAGCTACCTCAATTGGCGGAAGAGCTACGGGAATTCCTGCTCCATAGCGTCAGCCAGACCGGCGGTCACCTTGCGGCCGGGCTCGGCACAGTGGATTTGACCATCGCGCTCCACTATGTCTTCAACACGCCGGACGACAAGCTGGTTTGGGACGTCGGACATCAAGCTTACCCTCACAAGATCCTGACCGGTCGCCGTGAGCGCATGCCGACCATCCGTAAAAAAGATGGACTTTCAGCCTTCCCAACGCGGGAAGAGAGTCCCTACGACACTTTCGGTGTCGGCCACTCCAGCACGTCAATCAGCGCCGCACTTGGCATGGCGATTTCTGCAGGACTGGAAAAGCGTGATACTCACGCCGTGGCTATCATTGGTGACGGCGGTTTGACCGGCGGCATGGCCTTTGAAGCCCTCAATCATGCCGGTGCGCTGGATGCTAACCTGCTGGTCGTCCTGAACGATAACGAGATGTCCATCTCGCCCAACGTCGGCGCGATGAACAACTACCTGGCCAAACTGCTCTCTGGCCGCTTCTATTCAACGATCCGCCAAGGCAGCAAGGAACTGCTGAAGGACCGCATGCCGACGGTCTGGGAATTGGCCCGCCGCGCAGAAGAACACGTCAAAGGCATGGTCGCTCCCGGCACGTTGTTTGAAGAGCTGGGCTTCAATTACATCGGCCCGATTGACGGCCATGACATGGACACCCTGGTGACCACCCTGCGCAATCTGCGCAAAACCAATGGCCCCCGGTTCCTCCATATCGTCACCAAAAAGGGCAAGGGTTACCTGCCGGCTGAAATGGATCCGGTCGCCTATCATGGTGTTGGCACATTCGATCCCAGCAAGAATCACCTGCCTAAAGCCAAACCCAGCACCCCCACTTATACGGAAGTGTTTGGCAAGTGGCTCTGCGACATGGCGGAGAAAGATCCCCGCCTGCTCGGCGTCACCCCCGCCATGCGTGAAGGTTCCGGCCTGGTAGAATTTGAACAGCGTTTTCCCGAGCGCTATTTCGATGTCGGC
>SXQV01000237.1 GCA_005792805.1 Methylococcaceae bacterium
AGGGATTATCGCTATTTTCAGGAGCGCCGTGGTGCTGGCAGTAAAAGGCCAGTACCTTCTCGACGACTTCATACAGGCGCAAGTTCTCGTCCGAGGCAATGCCCCGGAGAATATCGTTGGATTCGCCGCTCAGCTTTACGTTGAGTTGATGAACCCGATCGTTATGGTGCCTGGAATGAGTGATCCATGTTCGTGATGGCCGCTGGACGCTATTGGTTTGATGGTCTTTTTTTGCCATGGTCTCGCTCACGGTGATGAATCCGCTGTTTCGGTTTATGTCTGGTTTTACGCCTGACCGAGAGAGGGTGCTCTGAAGAGGCCTGGAGAGTACTCAGGCCACGGATAGTGCACTGGCTGCCCCGCTCAATGTAATCCTTGCGGTATTGATCGATGAACTCCATGACGGTGTGATCGATGAGGAATGCCCCTGAAAGATCAAAGATGACGGTTTTGCCGTCAGGGAGGGTAGCCAACTCGCTTTTCAGCGCGATGAAGTTTGAGAAAATTGCCGACCCTTCGATACGGATCACAATGGTATCGGCATCCGGGTGCCTGATTTCGTAGGAAATCTTCAGCAGATTGGCCAGCTTGACGCCCCTGGCCAGATGAATCAGCACCTTGGTCAGAATGCCGATGAACACGCCCACCAGCAAGTCGGTGGAGAGTACACCGATGATGGTGACGATGAAAATCGCCAGCTGTTCCACGCCAATATCCATCGTCTTGGCAAACTCCCTGGGTGAAGCCAGCCGAAAGCCGGTATACACCAGAAGGGAGGCCAGAGAGGCCAGTGGAATCTCGTGTATCAGCCATGGGAAGAACAGCACGAATATCGCCAGGAACATGCCGTGAAAGAAATTGGCCCATCCTGTTTTGGCGCCGTTCGTCACGTTGGCGGATGAACGCACGATTTCTGCAATCATCGGCAGGCCGCCGGCCATGCTGGCCAGAAAATTGCCAAATCCGATAGCGGTCAGGTCCCGGTTCAGATTGGAGTAACGCTTGCAAGGATCCAGCTTGTCGACAGCGGTGGTGCTGAGGAGCGTTTCCAGACTTCCCACCAGACAGATGGAAATGACCGCCCCCCAGAAAGCCGGGGTGCCGATTTTCCCGAAATCAGGAAAATAGAAGCTGGAAAGCACATTATCAGGAAGGCTGACCAGAAACTTCGGGCCTACGGTGAACTCATGATGAGGCAGGAAGGATTGGTCGGGCATGAACATGTAAACGTGCTCATGATCGAGATCAAAATATCGCTCAAGCGCCATGCCCACGGCTATCACGAGGAGTGGTCCGGGAATGCGCTTGAGCCTGGGGTTCCGGACCAGTGCCCAGAGCACCAGTATGGCCAGCCCGGAAAAACCGATAATGGAAATCTCCGGATTCAGGTTCGCCAGGCTGTGGGGGATTTCCGCGATCGTCGACAGAATCTCGCTGCTTTCCGGCTTAACACCCAGCATGACGTGAATCTGCTTGGCCATGATGATGATACCTATGGCCGCCAGCATTCCATGAACCACCGAAGCGGGAAAATAGGCGTTGAGCCGGCCAGCCTTTAATCGGCCCATGAGGATCTGCAACAGGCTGGCGGCCAGAATGGCGGCCAGCGTGTAGCGGTAGCCGGCCATGGCATCGCCTTGCCCCAGCGACTGCACCGCCGCAAGGATGACCACGATCAGGCCTGCGGCCGGGCCATTGATCGTCACATGGGACCCACTTATTCGCGAGACCACGACCCCGCCAATGACGGCTGAAATGATACCGCTCATGGGAGGGAACCCGGAGGCCATCGCGATGCCCAGACAAAGCGGCAGGGCGATCAGAAAAACCAGGAAGCCGGCCGTCAGATCGGAACGCCAGTTTTCCAGCAAACCGGGCCAGCCATTTTGGGGGACAGAGTGTTTTAGGTTCGACATGAAGTGCAGCGAAGTTCTGGAGACACTCCGGAACTAGCCATCTTCATGCCAATGGATAAAAAACAGTCAAGCGGCTGTTTCACAAGCTTTTTCAGTAAACCCCGCCGCCGTCTAGCAGGGTCAGATACCCGCCGGACGGTTGAATTAACCCAAAAAGGCCGCTTCCCGAACCGCCGTCAAACCGTTTTAAGCCTGCGCAAATAGTGAGCGAGAGCGCTTTGTTCTAACATGCCCGCACGACTCATCAGAAATACCGTCCCATGACACCCGAACAATTCATCACCAAGTGGTCACAGAGCCAAACCAAGGAGAGGTCGGCCGCTCAGGAGCATTTCGTAGACCTCTGCCGTCTGCTGGGTCAGCCGACCCCCAACGAGGCCGACCCCACGGGTGACTGGTATTGCTTCGAGCGCGGCGCGGCCAAAACCGGTGCGGGTCAGGGCTGGGCCGATGTCTGGAAAAAGGGCTGCTTTGGC
Source organism: Methylococcaceae bacterium (assembly GCA_005792805.1). Lineage (GTDB taxonomy): Bacteria > Pseudomonadota > Gammaproteobacteria > Methylococcales > Methylococcaceae > UBA6136. Next base: position 2,393 of record SXQV01000237.1, read on the forward strand.
TGGGAATACAAAGGCAAGGGAAAAGACCTCGGTGCCGCGCTCAGGCAATTACAGCTGTATGCCCTGGCCTTGCAGTCACCCCCGCTGCTGATTGTTTGCGACATCGACAGCATCGTCATCCACACCGCGTTTACCAACGCGGTCCAGGAAACCCACGTCGTACCGCTGGAGGCGCTCCGCGATCCCCAGTCATTGCAGCGACTGACCTGGGCCTTCACCGACCCCGAAAAGCTTCGTCCGGGCCTGACCACGCCCGAATTGACCGAAAAGGCCGCTGGCCGTTTTGCCGCACTGGCGCAGACACTCCAGCTACGGGGTCATGACCCGCAGCGTGTCGCGCCATTTCTCAACAAACTCCTGTTTTGCCTGTTTGCCGAGGATGTGCGATTACTGCCCGATCAATTATTCACCAAGCTGCTGACCCACGGGATAAAGGCACCGGGGCAAGTCGAGCCCGCACTGAAGGGGCTGTTTGCCGCCATGTCCACCGGTGGCCTGTTCGGCTACCAGGCTATCGACTGGTTCAACGGCGGTCTGTTTGCCAGCGACCACACCCTCCCGCTGGAACCGGCCGATCTTGAATCGCTGCTGGAGGTATCCCGGCTGGACTGGAGCTGCATCGAACCGGCCATCTTCGGCACCCTGTTTGAGCGCGGGCTCGACCCCGCCAAACGCAGCCAGCTGGGCGCCCACTACACCGACCGTCAATCCATTCTGCGCATCATCGACCCGGTGATCCGCCAGCCGCTGCTGGAGGCGTGGCACCGCACCAGAGGGGAAATCGCAGCGGACAAGAGCAAAACCCGCAAAAAAGCCCAGGCCGCCTATCACCGCTTCCTCGACAGTCTGCGCGATTTCCGCGTCCTCGACCCGGCGTGCGGATCGGGCAATTTTCTTTATCTCGCATTGCGCACCCTCAAGGACATCGAGCACCAGGTCATCCTCGAAGCCGAAACGCTGGGGCTGCCAGCCCAGTTTCCGGCAGTCGGGCCGGAATCCGTTCATGGCATCGAAATCAATCCGTATGCCGCCGAACTGGCCCGCGTCACTGTCTGGATTGGCGAAATCCAGTGGATGCTGGAACATGGCCGCAGCCTGTCGCGTAATCCGGTGCTTCGACCGCTCGACACCATCGAGTGCCGCGACGCCCTGCTCAACCCCGACGGCACCGAAGCCGAATGGCCCAAGGCCGATGTGATTGTGGGCAATCCGCCGTTTCTGGGTGGTAGCAAAAAGCGCGGGCAACTGGGCGACGCGATGTTCGAGGCCATCAACGCCGTTTATGCTGGCCGGGTGCCCGGCGGAGCGGATCTGGTGTGCTACTGGTTCGAGAAAGCCCGCGCCCACATCGCCGCCGGACAGTGCCAGGCCGCAGGACTGGTCGCCACCAACAGTATTCGCGGCGGGTCGAATCGCAAGGTATTGGAACGCATCGTCGATGCCACCCCCATTTTCACCGCCTGGAGCGATGAGCCGTGGATCAACGAAGGCGCGGCGGTGCGGGTATCGCTGGTCTGCTTCGGCTCCGTAGGCTGGGTTGAGCGTACTCGCGAAACCCGGCAGACCCCAGCGGCGGTCGCTGGGTTTCCGCTGCGCGGCAACCCAGCCTACCTAAACATCCTCAACGGCCAGCCGGTGGCCGTCATTCATGCGGATTTGACGGGTTCAGATCATCAAGTAAATCTATCGGTTGATGTTTCACAAGCAAGCCGTATTGAAGGTAATCGCGGTGTTGCGCTTGAGGGTATGAGAAAAGATGGACCATTTGATTTGGCGGGGGAGATTGCGCGACGTTGGTTAAACGAACCGAACCCTCATGGGCGCAGCAATTCTGAGGTTCTGAAACCACGCATAAACGGTAAAGAGCTAACTGGTCGGCCAGCGGATGTCTGGGTCATAGACTTCGGATCCATGCCGCTTGAAGCGGCAAGCCTGTTTGCTTCTCCATTTGAGTATGTTACGCGAGTGGTCAAGCCGATTCGTGATGTGAATCGAGATACTCAACGGAGAACTCGCTGGTGGCAATTTGGACGTTCCAATGAGGAGCTGAGAGGAAAAGTTTTTGGTTTGCATCGCGTCATTGTAACGGCGAGAGTTTCAAAACATCGACTCTTCGCATGGCTGGATCATCGTTATTCAGCGGATACGGCCTTGGTAGTCATCGCCCGCGCCGACGACACCACCTTCGGCATCCTCCATTCGCGCTTTCATGAGCTGTGGTCGTTGCGGATGGGCACCAGCCTGGAAGACCGGCCCCGCTACACCCCCACCACCACCTTCGAAACCTTCCCCTTCCCCGACGGCCTGACCCCGGCGGATACCCGGCACGTACACGTAGCCCAGCCCTCTGGGCGACGAACGGAGCCACCCTCCGCCGGGCTGGTGCCCGGGATCGCCGAGGGGGCTCGGCTCCTACAGGCCGGGATCGCCCAGAGGGCTGGGCTCCTGCCCGCCACGCCTGTCCTGCCGGATCTCGCCGATCCGACGCGCCTGCCGGTCGCCGAGGCCATCGCCCGGGCCGCGTTTGAACTCAACCGCCTGCGCCAGGCCTGGCTGAACCCGCCGGACTGGGTGGATTGGGTCATCACCCCGGAAGAAGAACAGGCCGGGTTCCCGCCGCGACCGGTGGCCAAACCGGGCGGCGAGGCCGGCCTGAAGCAACGCACGCTGACGAATCTCTACAACGCCCGCCCCGCCTGGCTGGCCATGGCCCATGAAACGCTGGACACGGCGGTCGCCGCCGCCTATGGCTGGGCGGATTACACGCGGGATATGGCGGATGAGGACATTCTGCGGCGGCTGCTGGCATTGAATCAGGCGCGGGCAAAACCATGAGTTTGTTGCCGCGTGATTTCGTCGAAACCCGGGACGGGCTGATTTTTGCCGTGGTCGATAGCCGGATTGAGGAAGGCCGGGTGCTGGGTTTTCTCCGCTATCGGCGCACGGGTGGCCGTCCGGTCAAGCTGGCTACGGATCAGGCGAATGCCTGGCTGGCGGCGAACGCGCCAGACCTTCTGTATGAATCTCCCCGTTTGGCGGCCCGGCTGCATGGGATACCCCTTGAGCGCCTCGCTCACCACCATCGGCCACGCGAGCGGGCGGCGGTGCTGATGACGGCACCTGCCAGAGACGCGCTGGAGGCCAAGGCGAAGCATGGCCTGACGATTTTTCAGGCGGGGGGCATTCCGCCGGGGGCGCTTGGCCTGACTGGCTCGTTATTGATTGGCGCTCAGCATCCGGCTTCGGATCTGGATTTTGTGATCTATGACCGGGATACTTTTCACCGGGCACGCGAGGTCGTGCGCGACGCCATCGCGGCGGGCGATCTGGCCGGGCTGACGCTGGACGACTGGCGCGAAGCTTACGAGCGGCGCGGCTGTGATTTAAGTTTTGATGACTATCTGTGGCACGAGCGGCGCAAACTCAACAAGGGGCTGTGCGAGGGGACCCGGTTCGACATCACGCTGGTAGCGGAAGAACCCGCAGCGCCGGACGCGCCGGTTCGCAAGTTGGGCCGCGCGGCACTGACCGCCGAGGTGATTGATGCGAGTCAGGCGTTTGATTTCCCGGCCCGCTACCGGCTGGCGCATCCCGTGATCGCCGAGGCGCTTAGCTTCAGCCATACCTA
>SXQV01000238.1 GCA_005792805.1 Methylococcaceae bacterium
CTGATGAAAGCGACAGAGCAATTGTCGGGTATGGAGATGATGGCAGTCGATCCAATCAAGCGAATCATTGCTCCACGTTTCTTTGCTGGCGTCGTCTCCATGCCGCTCTTGGGGGGCTTGTTCACGGCAGTCGGGGTGCTCGGCGGGTATTTTGTCGGCGTAGGATTACTGGGTGTGGATCACGGGCCATTCTGGTCGCAAATGCAAGCCAAAATTGATTTTTACGATGACACCGTCAATGGGTTTATCAAAAGTCTGGTGTTTGGGGGCATTGTGACGTGGATTGCCGTGTTTGAAGGTTATGATGCCGTGCCGACAGCGGAGGGCGTCAGCCGTGCAACCACCCGCTCGGTGGTGCATTCGGCGTTTGCCGTGCTGGGTTCGGACTTTTTGCTTACCGCTTTGATGTTTGGGGATTGAGTCATGCAGGCGTCCAGGACAACGGAAATTTGGGTGGGTGTCTTTGTGGCGCTGGGTCTGCTCGGGCTATTCTTTGTCTCCATGCAGGTCAGCAATCTGGGTGATTTTCGAACTGCCAGGGACAGTTACAGCGTCAAGGCGCACTTCGGTAACATCGGCGGGCTGCGGGTCAGGGCGCCCGTTTCCATGGCTGGTGTCACGGTTGGTCGGGTTGAGCGCATCGGTTTTGATGATCAGCGTTATGAGGCGGTGGTCGAGATGCGTATCGATCCCGCTTTTCGCACGCTTCCGGAAGATACGAGTGCCAGCATTTTGACGGCAGGGTTATTGGGCGAGCAGTACGTCGGCCTGTCGCCCGGTGGATCGGAAGATTACCTTGAAGAAGGCGATGAAATTGAGCTTACCCAGTCCGCCATGGTGCTGGAGCAGCTGATCAGCCGCTTCCTCTTCAATAAAGCGGAGGAAGGGAAAGGAGACAAAAAGGCAGAGGCCGATTCCACCTCCGTCCCGGTTGCGGGTAACACCTTAGAACCCGCAGTAAAGCCTGACAAACTGCCAGTGGTAAAAGAAATCGGCAAAATTTCGCCCCAAAAGTCCAAGGCGGATTTTAGCGCCAGGCCTGCCGGTCAGCGGGTGCTTCGGGACAAAGCCAAGGGTGAACAAAAGGGGTTGAGTCAGCGGTCAATGCCCCTCAGTGCGGTCCGTTCCAAATCAAACTAAGCGGCGGATTGGATGGAAATTCACGAAACACACGTATCCGAAGCGATCGAGTTTTCGCCAAAGGCTACCGGGGATGATTACCTTGTTCGTGGCACCATGACCTTTTCGACGGCCTCATTGGGGCTGAAACTGGCTTCGGTGCTGTTGACGAACAATCGCCGTTCAATCCGGTTTGATCTTGCCGGAATTGTTCGCGCTGACAGTGCCGGGGTTGGATTGCTGATCGAGTGGCTCCGTATCGCCCACGTTGCAGGATGCCAGCTGCGTTTTTTGAACATCCCGGAATCCCTGCAGGCCATGATTCGAGTGGGGGGCGTTGAGGGCATGTTGCCCGTAGACGCCTGAATCCAGAATTTTGAGAATAATCAATATAGAGACGACCTGATGGATAAACTCATGATCACCGGCGGCACTCCGCTGTGCGGAGAGCTCCGCGTTTCGGGCGCCAAAAATGCGGCACTGCCCATTCTCGCCGGAGCCCTGTTGTCCGAGACCCCGGTCACCGTGGGTAATGTGCCGCATTTGCTGGACATCACTACGACCATGGAGCTGTTGGGGCGCATGGGTATCGGGTTGACTGTCGATGAGAAGCTCAATATCGAGGTGGATACACGCTCCATCAAGAGCTATGTCGCCCCTTATGATCTGGTGAAAACCATGCGCGCCTCAATTCTGGTGCTGGGACCCTTGCTTACGCGTTTTGGACATGCAGAAGTGTCTTTGCCCGGCGGGTGTGCCATCGGTGGTCGCCCGGTCAATCTCCATTTGCAGGGTCTCGCCCAGATGGGTGCAGAGATTGAAGTCAAGAACGGCTATATTCATGCCAGTGCCAAGCGGCTCAAGGGATGTCGGCTGGTGCTTGATATGGTGACTGTTACAGGCACCGAGAATCTGATGATGGCGGCGGTGCTGGCCGAGGGTACGACGATCATCGAAAACGCGGCGCGTGAGCCGGAAGTCGTTGACCTTGCCAACTTCCTGAACATGATGGGTGCCAGGATTCATGGTGCCGGGACCGATATCCTCGAAATTCAGGGGGTCGATGCACTCTCCGCACAGGGCCGCGATTATCGGGTCATGCCGGATCGCATTGAGGCGGGTACCTATCTGGTTGCGGCGGCCATGACCGGCGGCAAGATAAAGCTCAAGGATGTGCGGTCAGATATTCTGGATTCGGTCCTGCAAAAGTTGCGTGAATCGGGCGCCAAAATCACGACGACCGATGACACCATTGAACTGGATATGCAGGGAGTGCGCCCTCACTCCGTGTCGTTGCGCACGGCACCTTATCCGGCGTTTCCCACCGACATGCAGGCGCAATTCATGGCCCTCAATGCCGTGGCCGACGGGGTGGGTGTAATTACTGAAACCATTTTCGAAAACCGCTTCATGCATGTTCAGGAAATGCAGCGCATGGGCGCGGACATTACGGTGGAATCCAATACCGCCATCATCCGTGGCAAACCGGTGTTGAACGGCGCGCCAGTGATGGCGACCGACCTTCGCGCGTCCGCCAGCCTGGTGCTTGCGGCCTTGGTGGCTGAGGGCAATACCGTGGTGGATCGAATCTACCATATTGATCGTGGTTATGAATGTATCGAGGAAAAGCTCTCCCAGCTAGGCGCTGAAATTCGGCGCGTCCCCCAATAACGAGGGTGCCCACATGCTAACACTGGCACTTTCCAAGGGGCGGATTTACGATGAAGCGGTGGCCTTGCTGGCCCGAATCGGCATCCGGCCCACTGTCGATCCGGACAAGAGTCGTAAGCTGATTATTCCCTCTAATCGTGAGGGTTTGCAGTTCCTGATCATTCGCGCCAGCGATGTGCCGACGTATGTTGAATATGGTGCCGCTGACCTCGGGATCGCCGGCAAGGATGTTCTTGCCGAATATGACACCGCCGGACTTTATGAACCGCTTGATCTCGGGATTGCCCGCTGTCGCCTCATGACGGCAGGTCGCCCAGGGATGTATTTCAAGCCCGGGAGTCGTCCAAGGGTGGCCACCAAATACGTCAAGACGGCACACCGGTATTTCGCCAACCAGGGCATCCAGGCAGAAATCATTAAGCTTTATGGGTCGATGGAGCTGGCCCCGCTGGTTGGCCTGGCCGATTGTATTGTCGATGTGGTCGACACCGGTAAAACCTTAAAGGCGAACGGTTTGGAACCCCATGAACTCATCATGGAGGTGAGTAGCCGCCTGATCCTTAATAAGGCGGCGATGAAAATGAAGCATGCCGAGGTCACTGGTTTTATCGCGGAACTCAAGGCTGCCTTGAGTCAGGGTGAGTTATGACGGAACTGGTTCTACGCCGGCTCGATGCCACGAAATCCGACTTTGAAGCCGAACTGGCTTCGCTTCTGGCGTGGGACGAGTCATCCGATGCTGAAATACATGATCGGGTAAACCATATCCTGGTTGAAGTTCGCCGGCGGGGAGATGCGGCCGTGCTGGATTTCACTCGACAGTTCGATCATTTCACACCAGCTGGCATGTTCGATCTTGAGCTGACGGCGGATGCCTTGCGAGCGGCATGGGATGGGTTGTCTGCCGAGATGGCTCATGCGCTGGAAAATGCCGCCCAGCGGATTCGCGCCTATGCCGAACACCAAAAGCTTCAGTCCTGGCGCTACACCGAGGGGGATGGCACGATACTTGGGCAAAAGGTTACACCGCTTGATCGTGTTGGTATTTATGTACCCGGCGGGAAGGCGGCCTATCCGTCTTCGGTACTGATGAATGCCATACCCGCGCACGTGGCGGATGTTCCCGAAATCATCATGGTGACCCCCTCTCCTGCGGGTGAGCTCAATCCCCTGGTGCTGGCAGCCGCGCATCTGGCGGGTGTTACCCGGGTTTTTCGGATCGGCGGCGCCCAAGCGGTGGCGGCCCTTGCTTATGGCACTGAAACCATTCCGCGTGTCGATAAAATCGTCGGTCCTGGCAATATCTATGTGGCAATGGCCAAAAAGCTGGTTTTTGGTCAGGTAGGCATCGATATGGTCGCGGGGCCTTCCGAAATTCTCGTCATCTGTGACGGCGAAACTGACCCGGACTGGATTGCGATGGATCTTTTCTCGCAGGCTGAGCATGATGAGGACGCCCAATCAATCCTGATTTCAACGAGTCCCGCCTATCTGGATGCCATTGAATCGAGCATCCGCCGCCTTTTGCCCACCATGGAACGTGCAGATGTGATACGTAAATCTCTGTCGGGCCGTGGTGCACTGATTGCCGTACCTGATCTTGATGTGGCTGCGGAAGTTGCCAACCATATCGCACCGGAACATCTGGAGCTGTCTGTTGCGGATCCTGAAGGCCTCGCCGGAAAAATTCGCAATGCGGGCGCTATCTTTATGGGGCGTCATACGGCTGAAGCCTTGGGTGATTATTGTGCTGGGCCCAACCATGTCTTGCCCACCTCAAGTACAGCCAGATTTTCCTCGCCATTGGGCGTTTATGATTTTCAAAAACGGTCCAGCCTCATTTTCTGTACGCCGGAAGGCTCCGACACCTTGGCAAAAACCGCCTCCGTTCTGGCGCGTGGAGAAGGCCTGACGGCCCATGCGCGATCAGCGGAGTACCGCAGGCTGGAAACCAATGATTGAGCCTGATGACCGCATCGAGCGCCTGCTGCGATCGGAGGTGCGGGCGCTGTCGGCTTATCACGTCCCGGACTCCAAAGGTTATATCAAGCTCGATGCCATGGAGAACCCTTACCACTGGCCATCCGAGACCGTTGAGCTTTGGCTGAACCGACTGCGCGGGGCGGAGCCGAATCGTTATCCTGATCCCGCCTGTGTTGGCTTGAAAACTGCGCTCAAGAACGCGAATGGCGTTCCTGCACAGGCGGAACTCTTGCTGGGGAATGGCTCGGACGAGATCATCCAGATTTTACTGATGGCCTTGAAGTCAGGTGCCACCGTGCTGGCACCTGAGCCGACTTTTGTCATGTACCGGCAGATCAGCCAGAGTCTGGGTTTGCGTTTTATCGGTGTTCCCTTGAGGGGGGATGATTTTTCCCTTGATGCTGAATTGTTCTGCGCGGCTATCGAGACACATCAACCCGCCATCATTTTCCTCGCCTATCCCAACAATCCGACCGGTAATCTGTTCGGAAAGGAAAGTATGGAACGCATTCTTGCCATAGCTCCCGGAGTAGTGGTGGTTGACGAAGCCTACGCACCTTATGCCGATGCCAGCTTCATGAGCCAATTGGAGAAGCATGGCAACCTCCTGGTGATGAGAACCCTGTCCAAATTAGGTTTGGCGGGCTTGCGGCTGGGCTTTCTGGCTGGCCATCCCCGGTGGATCGGCGAACTTGACAAGGTGAGATTACCCTACAATATCAATGTATTGACTCAGGTCAGTGCAGAGGTTGCTCTCGAACAGCATGCAGTGTTTGATGCCCAGGTTAACCATATTCTTCATGAGAGGGCCTTGCTCAAGGCGGCGTTGGACCAGATGACCGAGGTTCGCACTTATGACACGCGCGCCAATTTCATCCTTGTTCGCCTGTTACGACATGATGCGAGCGAGGTTTTTCTGGCCTTGAGAAAGGCCGGTATTCTGGTCAAAAACTTACATCCTAGTGGGGGGCTATTGAGTCAGTGCCTACGGATCACCGTAGGAACACCGGATGAAAACCTGAAGTTTCTTGAGGCTTTTCGACAGGCGGTAAAAACGCCGATTTAGATTTTAGATAAGCCTTGCCGATTGGTTCAGGCTTGCTGAGCCGCTATCCGAATACCCACAGTGCCCACGGGTTTTTCTTGACCCTAGGGCCTTTCTCCCACAAAATCCGCTCTGCGAGTTTCATGGAAACACTGTGTTTCAAACTTGGGTCGATTTGGATATGAAAACGGCAGTCCATGCCTTTTCCTCGTTGGCCTATCCCCACAATGGAGTATCTGCATGATCGATGGCGTGGATAACGAAAAACGCCGGTTTCTGACAAAGACGGCCACTATGGTCGGCGCTGTGGGGGCAGGATTTCTGGCTGTGCCATTTGCCTCTTCCATGCGACCTAGCGCCAAGGCCGAAGCCATGGGGGCTCCTGTTGAAGTCGATATTGAGAAGTTGGAAGCTGGACAGCGGGTGGTCGTGCTTTGGCGTGGCAAGCCGGTCTGGGTAGTTAGAAGGACTCCTGAGGCGTTGGCCAATCTGGTCGAGCTTGACGGGGTTCTGCTTGACCCTGAGTCAGATCAGTCCGAGCAACCGGCATCAAGCAAGAACGAGGCGCGTGCGATAAAACCGGAGATTTTTGTTGCGGTGGGCGTTTGTACCCATCTTGGTTGCTCGCCCGTCTATAGGCCAGACATTGCCCCAGCCGATTTAGGTCCCGACTGGAAAGGCGGATTTTTCTGTCCTTGCCATGGTTCCAAGTTCGACATGGCGGGGCGTGTTTACAAGGGAGTACCTGCCCCCGTCAATCTGGAAATTCCACCCTATTATTTCGTAAGCGACAACCGCATCGTGGTTGGGCTTGACGGGGAGAAAGTATAAATGAGCGAAAAGGGAATGAGCTTTCGCGAATGGCTGGATGAACGCTTGCCAGTCACCAAATTTTTTGAAGACCAACTGCTCAAGTATTACGCACCAAAAAATTTCAACTTCCTCTATTTCTTTGGTTCACTGGCGTTATTGGTGCTGGTCAATCAGATCGTGACCGGCATTGTACTGGCCATGCATTACAAGCCGTCTGCGGAACTCGCGTTCGATTCTGTCGAATACATCATGCGGGATGTTGATTGGGGTTGGTTGCTGCGTTATCTGCATTCCACGGGGGCTTCGCTTTTCTTCGTGGTGATCTACATGCACATGTTTCGGGCCATTTTTTATGGTTCCTTCAAAAAGCCCCGCGAATTGCTCTGGCTATTCGGTATGGTGATCTTTGTCCTGTTGATGGCCGAAGCTTTTATGGGGTACCTGCTGCCATGGGGCCAGATGTCGTACTGGGGTGCTCAGGTAATTATCTCCCTGTTCGGCGCCATTCCGGTGATTGGCGAGGATCTTGCGACCTGGATCCGGGGTGACTACGTCATCGCCGATGCCACACTCAACCGTTTCTTTGCCTTGCATGTGATTGCCGTGCCGTTGGCTATTCTGGGGCTGGTCGTTCTGCATCTGGCAGCGCTGAGAACAACAGGCTCCAATAATCCTGATGGCATAGAGATAAAAAAGAATAGGGATCTGGTGGGTATTCCAAAAGATGGTATTCCTTTCCATCCCTATTACACCGTTAAGGATCTCTACGTTGCCGGCCTGTTTCTCACCATTTTTGCGTGGATTGTTTTCTATTCGCCGGAAATGGGCGGGTTGTTCCTGGAGCATCCCAATTTTGATCCAGCTGATCCGATGAAAACGCCGGAGCATATACAGCCTGTGTGGTATTTCACACCGTTCTACTCGATACTGCGGGCAATTCCCAGTAAGTTGGGCGGCGTAGTCGCGATGGGGGCGTCTATTGTTGTACTGTTTTTGTTGCCGTGGCTGGATCGGTGCCCGGTCAAATCGATTCGTTACCGTAGCCCGCTCTTTAAGATTGCGCTGACATTCTTTGTGGTCAGTTTCCTTGGTCTAGGCGTTTTGGGTACCAAACCCGTCACGGAGACCTACACTCTGATGGCCCGTATTTTCTCGGTGATTTACTTCGCGTTTTTCCTGTTGCTGCCGGTATTCTCCTCGGTAGAAATCACCAAGCCGGTTCCTGAAAGGCTGACCGAGCCAGTGATTCCGCTCGCCAAACGAGAAGGGTTTCAATGGCGATTGATTGAGGACGGCATCAGAGCGCTTGAGCACTCCCCATTCCTTGCAGGAATCAAACAGCTTCTATCGAAGCTGCTCGGGAAAAACTCGGGGATATAGGGTATGAAAAAAGCTTTAACCATTCTTCTTTTGTGCTCGATTTCGGTCGTGGCGAGTGCCGGGTCAGGTATCAAGCTGGAGCACGCCGATGCCGATGTGTTCGATGAACTGTCTGTGATTCGTGGCGCTGGCTACTTCGCCAACTACTGCTTGGGATGCCATGGCTTGAAGCAGATTCGCTATTCGCGTATCGGGAAGGATCTGAAAATGAACGAGACCCAACTGCGGGAGCTTATTCAGTTTGGAGATGCCAGGATTCACGAAACGATCCAAGCCGCAATGACTCCGGGAAGCGCTATTTCTGCGTTTGGAGTATCCCCCCCTGATCTGTCGTTGGTTGTGCGGTCGCGTGGGGCGGACTGGGTTTACAGTTATCTCAAGGGCTTCTACGATGACCCGAAGAGGCCCTTTGGTGTGAATAATATCGTGGCTCCCAATGTGGCTATGCCTAATGTTCTGTGGGAGCTTCAAGGTCGCCAGGAGCCGGAATTCGAGGCAGTTGATGGCAAGCAAGAAATTGTTGGGCTGAAGGCTGCCACGCACGGGAGGATGAAGCCGCGTGAGTTCGACGGCGCTATAAACGACCTGGTCAACTTCCTTGCGTATGTTGGCGAACCGTCCGTCCTGCACCGTGTGCCATTGGGCAAATATGTCATCGCGTTTCTTCTGTTTCTCACGTATCTCTTTTATAGGCTCAAGAAGGAATACTGGAAGGATATTGACTGAAATATAGCGGCGTGGCTGATGCAAAGTCGATCACACCGCTTCTTCCCTGTTTAATACTTGGCCTTCATTGGTCGAAATGGCAGCCTGGCTTGTCCTTTTGGTGAAGTAGGCAGGCCCACTCCACTCTACCGCCGTTCATACTGCCGGAATCTCAGTCGATTATGAGTTCGCTCAAACCTTACTTGATCCGGGCCATTTACGACTGGATCCTCGATAATCAATTTACGCCCTACTTGCTCGTCAATGCTGAGGCGCAGGACGCCGTTGTTCCACAAGCCTTTGTCCAGGATGGGCGCATTGTCTTAAATCTGAGACCAGAGGCCGTCAATGGCTTGTCCCTGGGTAACGACGCCATACTTTTCAATGCCCGCTTTGGCGGCAAGCCGATGAAAGTGGATGTTCCCATCCATGCCGTGCTTGCCCTATATGCCCAGGAGAACGGTCGTGGCATGATCTTCGATGAAGAAGAACCGGGTGACGACACATCGCCTCCCCCCGAGCCGGAAACGCCATCCCCTGAACCCAAAAAGCGCCCCACTCTGACTGTCGTAAAATAAATCGCCTGAATGTCACCGCACATTCGCTTGGCGCGGCTAACAAAACCGGCCATACGGCCAGCCTGCTGACTTTAGTCTGAGTCGTCAATCAAAGGGAAAGTGCCATGGTGGATATTGAAGAACTCATGCAGCGGGCAGTGACTGCTGCCGCCGTCTTCAGTCAGTACGATCAGGCTGAGGTCGATCGCATCATCGAGGCGGTGTATCGGGCAGCCTTCAATGCACGAATCCGTATGGCCAAACAGGCGCATGAAGAAACAGGCATTGGGCGCTGGGAAGACAAGGTTATCAAGAATGTGGTGGCAACCCAGTTTGTTTATGAGGATCTGTGCGACCTGAAGACCGTTGGGATCATTCACGAGGACAAAGAGACGGGGATTACCGAGATCGCCCAGCCAGTCGGTCCGATTTTGGCTGTGGTGCCGGCGACCAATCCCACCTCCACGGTATTTTTCAAGGTGCTCAGTGCGCTGAAGACTCGTAATCCGGTAATTATCAGCCCGTCCCGGCGTGCCAAAGGGTGTACCGCAGAGGCGGCCCGTCTCTGTTATGAAGCGGCACTTGAGGCGGGCGCGCCAGAGGACTGCGTGCAGTGGATTGAGGAGGTCTCGCGCGAAAACACCCAGGCGATCATGGTTCACCCCAGGTTAGCGATGATTCTCGCGACAGGGGCGACCAGCCTGGTTCACACCGCGTATAGCTCGGGGACACCTACGTTGGGCGTGGGGCCCGGCAATGTGCCAGTTTTTATCGATGCCAGCGCCGACATCCCGTTCGCTGTGAATGAGATTTGTACCTCCAAGTTATTCGATAACGGGACGATTTGCGCCAGTGAACAGGCTATTGTCGTAGACCGGAAAATTGCCGATGCGGTGATCGAGGCCTTCCGGGAAAAGGGCGCTTATTTTCTCACCCGCCATGAAACGAAGAAACTCGAACCCGTGGTTCTGGGTGAGGATGGGTATATGGCAGGTGATATTGTCGGTCGGCCTGCAATGGAGATTGCCGGCAAAGCGGGTATACCGGTTCCGCCGGGGACAACATTGTTGATCGCCACGCTGGAAGGCGTTGGTGACGATTATCCGTTATCGCGTGAGATTCTGGCCCCGGTACTTGCCTTTTATGTGGCAGATACCTTTGCTGAGGGCGTCGAGATTTGCATAGACCTCAATTTCTACGGTGGTATTGGCCATACGGTCAGCCTCTTCTGTAACGATGAGGCTCGTATCCGCGAGTTTTCCGTGCTGATGAATGCGGGCCGGATCGTGGTGAATATGCCTTCGGCCTTGGGTGCCGTGGGTCATATCTATAATCGCCTCCATCCTTCGTTGACGCTGGGTTGTGGCACCGGGGGGAAAAACATCACAACCGACAATGTGACGGCGCGCCACCTGATCAATCTTCAGCGCATCACGCGGCGTCGTGAAAATACGCAGTTTCACCGTTTTGATGCCGCGCTGTATCTCGATGAGAGTCTGGACGAAGCCGCCATCCAGGAGCGCTATCATCGTAATGCCTGACCGATGAATCCTTTGCTGCACGGTCGAAAAACAATCTGGCTAGCCGTACTCGTTTCTACTCCTTCTTTGCCATTTCCTGGCTCCTCCAGTGTTCCATGCGTTCATCGATGACCGAGTTGAGGTAGAAGTTATTCCCGGCAACCCGCTTGGCCAACTGGAGTTGTAAAAGCGCCGACTTGGTTTGGCCGAGGAGGTAATAGCCCTCTGCGTAATAGCGGTGAGACTCACCCTCCATGCCCAGTTTGCTGTAGGTTTCCGCCATCAGCTCGTAAACATCTGGCGTGGGCGGATGGTGCTTGAGAAAGCCGTGGAGTAGTTGCCGGGCCTTCGCCGCTTGCTGAGTGTTCAGCAGGGCCCTGACATAATTCAGCGTCATTGCCTGATTATCGGGAAACCGCTGTAAAGCCAGTTCATAGAGTTCCGCCGCCTTGTGGAAATTCTTGGCGTCCATCTCGGTGCCCGCCAGGGCATTCATGAACTGAGATTGGTGCGGATAGGTTTGTACGAGCCGCTGGAAGGTGGCTTTTGCCTTCTCGGTCTGGCCCAGTTTCGATTGCGCCAGTGCCGTCCCGTAGGCCATGACATCTTGTTGTTGACCGGTGCCACGGTTATGCATGGTTAGAAAATAGTCCAGTGCATTTCGCGGGCTTGGCGCCGTAATGACTCTTAGTTTGACTCGAATGATCTGATAGGCCATTGAGTCCGGATATTGTTTGTAGGCAAAATGCTCCGAACGATCCCGTGTGTCGGAAATACGGGCGACGGTGACTGGGTGAGTCAGCAGAAATTCGGGGATGCGATTGCCGGCAAATCGGGTGGATTGCTGCATGCGTTCGAAGAAAGCCGGCATGGAGCGCGGATTAAACTCAGACTTGGACATGATCTGCATGCCGACCCGGTCGGCTTCGACTTCGTTGTCGCGGGTAAAGTCGATTTGATACTGCTGGCTTGCCCCCTTGGCCGCCATCATGGCCGCCATGGCAGCATCCCCGCCACCCTTGGCCCCAATCAGGGCGGCGCCGAGCATGGCCAAAGCCGACGGGATCGCCATCCGGCTGGCGGCCTGGAAAGTTTGGAACAGATGTCGCTGGGTGACGTGCGAAATTTCGTGAGCGAGTACGGAAGCGAGTTCACTCTCCTCCTCTGAAAGCAGAATGAGGCCCGAATTCACGCCGATGTAGCCGCCAGGACCGGCAAACGCATTGATGACCTGTTGATTGACTACAAAAAAAGTGAAGGGCTGGGCCGGTGTGTCGCTGTTCGCCGTGAGCTTGGAACCGAGCGACTGGATGTAATCGGTGACTTCCAGATCGCTGTTGATTTCCATCTGCGCGTGCAGATTGCGATAAAACGCCGCGCCCAATTCCATCTCCTGTTGCGGGGTCATGAGTGTCCCGGTGGAGTCGCCAATATCAGGGAGCTCGATATCGGGTACGTCGGCCTGAATGGGGTCTGCATCCAGCCCAGCGATGGCAGTGAACATAATGGCTGCAAGCAGCGCCTTGGGTTTTAGGGTCAAGCGGGTAAATCCCCTAGTCGATTTTTAGTCAGTGTTTGATGTTGGGCAAGCATCCCGTCATTTCAATCAACGCATGAAATACGCCATTCAGATAAACGATAGTCCGTTACGATCCTGGTCGCCGCAAACTGGTTTGCAGTTTATCAAAGCCGCCCTGGCATCGGGGCACGAGGTCATTCGGGTGTTTTTTTATCACGAAGGAATTCATAACGCCTTTGGTACGCCGGAATCGACAGAGACCGCTAAATCCGATTGGGTTGTATTAGCCGAAACGGCAGGTGTGGAACTGGTTTTCTGTGTCTCTGCGGCTGAACGCCGGGGCATGGTGGCCCCGCTCGCCGGTTTTCAGCCGGGTGGATTAGGGCTGTGGGTGGATGCCTGTCTGCGGGCGGATCGGGTCGTCATATTTGGGGGCTAAGTGGAAGCCAAGCGATTTCTTTTTCTCCTGAAACATCCCCCGCAGAGCGGCGTTATCAACGGAGAGCTGTTCGATCAAGTGCTGACCCTAGCGGCTTTTGACCAGAGTGTCAGTGTGCTGTTCATGGAGGAAGGCGTTTATCAGTTGATCAGCCGTAGTGGAGAAACCGATTCGGCGGCGGAGCACGCGGGGCGACTTGCAGCGCTGGCATTTTATGGGATCGACTCCGTCTGGGTTGAGTCGGAATCACTGTCTCGACGGGGTTTGAGTCTGGACGGCTCCGCTATACCGGTGCAAGCCATCAGGCGGGAATCTGTAGCGGGGTTGATCGCCCGCCATGATGTGATCCTGGGGGATTGATGGGGGCGCTGCATTTGGTGAGCTCAATCGCAGGGCTGAAGCAGTGTCTTGCCCGACTGGGCCCGGATGATGCCTTGCTCTTGCTGGAGTCAGCGGTTTATGCCGCAACCGTGCTGCCCCGGAAACCATTGCCCCCCGATCCTGATTATTACGTTCTGCAGGAGCACCTCGTACAGCGAGGGATTGATCTCGCGCAAGTACTTCCTCCTTTTGTAATTACCGGCTTCTCGGGATTTGTGGCATTGACGACCCGCCACCGAACCAGTGTTACCTGGGCTTGAGGTCGAACCGATCAATACGCAATCCCCTCCCACCACGGAAGATGGCTTTCTGCTGGACGCTGCCGCCTGGGACGAGGCGGTCGCCCGGGCGCTGGCGGCGGGCATACCCCTACTGCTTACCGAAGCGCATTGGGAAATCGTGCATTTCATCCGCAGCTACTACGAAAAATACCGGCATCTGCCCAATAACCGCATGTTCGTCAAGGCTGTGCAAAGGACGCTGGGCGAAGCCAAGGGTAATTCCCGCTACCTCAACGCCCTGTTTGCCGGCAGTCCGGTGAAATATGCCTGTCTGGTGGCGGGGCTACCCAAACCCCCCGGTTGCATGTAAGTGAGTCATGAAGTCGGTACTGTTGAGCCGTATTTAGCGGAGAACGCCTTTCTGCATCTCAAGCGATGGCGCGGAATTGCCACCCGCTACGCGAAGAACCTATCTTCCTTTGTGGCCGCCGTACAAATTCGCTGCCTTGTGCTGTGGCTGGCTATCTCGTGACGACACAATCTAAGGCATGAGAGGTTCCCAATTCCCGCTTTTGCTCGCTTCCGGCAAATCGCACATCACCTTCAACAACCAGGTGTAAGGCTCAAGGCCATTCGCTTTTGCTGTTTCCACCATGGAGTAAGGCGCGCACTGGCCTCGGCGCCGTCAGCGGGATGTTCGCATCGAGCCATAAAAGCGGGGGATATGGCTGAAATTAATGTCCAGGCGATCGAACGGCTCCGCTGGCATAGGTTTTTATGCCCATGAATAGAGCCCGCGCAATACGCGCCTGATGGCTGGAGTCCAGAAGCCTTGCTTCTTCCTCGGGATTTGAAATGAAGCCTGTTTCAATCAAAACCGACGGTACATCCAGCGATTTCAGTACAACAAAATTGGCTTTTTGGATTTCGCGGTTGTGTACCTCGAACTCCTTTCCGAGGGCGGTGAGCAGGCTGATGGCTGCCTTATCGCTGGCTTCAAGGGTGGCGTTTTTGGACATATCCACCAAAACCGAGGCGACAGTGGCATTCTGACCGCTCAGGTCAATGCCACCCACTACCGCCGCGTTTTCCCGATCAGCCAGACACCGAGCCGCTTCACTGGTTGCACCGGTTTCTGACAAGGTGAATACAGAAGAGCCGTGGGCCACATCGTTATCGTAGGCATCGGCGTGCAATGAGATGAACAGGTCGGCATGGGACTCCTGAGCGATTTCGGCGCGTTTTCGAAGCTCAATAAAGTCATCGCCGCCGCGTATCATGATGCTGCGCATGCTGGGATCGCTTCGTATCAAAGCCGCCAGTTTTTTTGCAATGGCGAGTACCACTGCTTTTTCGAGTGTGCCATTAGGTCCCTGCGCACCGCCATCCTTACCGCCATGACCTGCATCGACTGCCACGATGAAAGCCTGGTTTTGGATGTAGCGGCTGGCGTTTGAATCGTTTCCGTTGGGTTTGCCTGCGGCGCTGCCCCAGACTGTTTGCAGCAGGTACAGTAGGGTAAAAGGGAGCAGCAGACGCTTACGGCTCATCACATCATCAAAGGAAGTTACAGGGCAGCGGAACATACCGGTAGAGTGTCCCTCGATCAAGGGTCTCGTCGGGAGTTGGATGCTGATTCTGCGCGGCGGCGATCAAATGACAGCCAAAAATTCGCGGTTCCGTTATCATTGGGGAGCAGTGAAATTTTCACCCCGAATCATGAAAGTGGAGAGCCGAAAATGGCCTTGATGACTGATATCGTTCGTGAAACCGCCGAGAATTTTGGGTTGGGAAACAAGGCTGGCCCCTTGGTTGCGGAGGCGGTCAAGCTTATGTTCAACCCAAAATCGGGTGGTCTGCACGGACTTTTTGACCGATTCGATCAGGCCGGTCTGGGTGACTTGCCTCTCTCCTGGCGCGATAGTGCTGTTTCCATTAAGCCTTTGGATGGCAAAGATCTGGAGCGTGTCGCCGGTATTGGTGCTATCTCGGAAGCTGGAAAAAATCTCGGTATGGCAAATGCCCGAGTCAAAACGGCCATGGCTTTCGTGATTCCACGCTTGGTCCGGTTTTTTACCTCCGGCGGCAGCATTCCGACCATGGTTCCCGCCGCTGTTCAGGCCTTCCTTGA
>SXQV01000239.1 GCA_005792805.1 Methylococcaceae bacterium
AGCGGACCGAGTTCCGCATGTTCTCGCGTGAGCTTGCGGTAATTCTCCATGTCGGCGGTAATGCCTTCCTGCATCAGCAGGTTCCCGAGTTCTTCCAGCCGCTCAATGCAGCTCTGTACTTCGCCAGAACTGGCTTGCGAAGTCACCCTGCAGCCGCTGGAGCGGTTCCGCCTGGATGCGGCGATTCTGTTTTCCGATATTCTCACTATCCCCGATGCGATGGGCTTGGGGCTGGAGTTCGTCGAAGGGGAGGGGCCTCAGTTCCGGAATCCCGTCCGTACCGCCGATGACATCAGGCAGCTGCCGGTGCCTGATCCGGAAGAGAGCCTGCGCTACGTGCCCGATGCGGTAAGGCTTATTCGCCGTGAACTGGATGGACGTGTGCCTCTGATTGGCTTCTCCGGCAGTCCCTGGACCTGGGCGACCTACATGGTGGAAGGGCGCAGCAGCCGCGAATTCAGGAAAATCAAGGGGCTGATGTATGAGCAGCCGGAGCTGTTGCATCACCTGCTGGCCAAGCTGGCCAAGTCGGTAGCGGTTTATCTGGAGGCTCAGATTGCAGCGGGGGTCGATGCCATCATGGTGTTTGATACCTGGGGCGGCGTACTTTCGCCCCGGCAATACCAACAGTTTTCTTTGCAGTATGCGCAACAGGCGTTAGCCGGCCTGTCCCGTGAGCGCGACGGCCAAAAAATTCCGGCCATTCTGTTCACCAAGGGTGGCGGGCAGTGGCTGGAGACGATGGCGGCTGCGGGCTATGACGCGCTGGGACTGGACTGGACAACAGAAATTGGCACCGCCAGAGCGCGAGTGGGCGACCGGGTGGCGTTACAGGGCAACCTCGACCCGCAAGCGCTGTATGCGCCGATTCCGGCGTTGCGGGAAGAGGTGAAACTCATCCTGGAAAGCTACGGACAGGGTTCCGGTCATGTCTTCAACCTCGGCCATGGTGTTTGGCCTGATGTCAATCCCGATCATGTGGGCGCCATGATCGAAGCAGTCCACGAATTCAGTCCTGCTTTTCACCGGGACTGACCCTCCGGTCAAGTTGTCAATTGCGGGCGCATGGCGCTCATTATTCCCTGGTTTCGATAGTCGCCGTTTTAGCCAAGGGACTGTCTTCGGCGGGAAGATTCGTAGCTTCTGTCAGCCGGTTATTCCCGGAAGCCAGGTGGCTGTTTCGATAGCCGTAGAGGAAATAGAACAGGAGCCCAACTGAACCCCAGATCGGGAAAACCCACTGGGCCTCGGTGGGCAGATAGCAGAAAAGGACCAGGGTACCCAGCATGGCGAGCGGCCCGACAACCCAGATGAAAGGCGTTTTGAAGGGGCGGTGACGGTCTTTTTCCTTGATGCGCAGGATCATGACCGCAATCGAGACGACAAAAAAAGCGAAGAGAGTGCCGGAATTGGAAACATCCGCCAGCTTGCCAACCGGAAAAAAGGCCGCCGCCAGGGTGACAGCCAGGCCAGTAATCAGCGTCACGATGTGAGGGGTTCTGAACCGTGGGTGGATGCGGCTCAGAACGTCGGGCAGCAAGCCATCCCTCGCCATCACGAAGAAGATTCGGGTTTGTCCGAACAATAGCATCAGGATCACCGAAGGCAGCGCCAGAAAGGCAGCCAGACCCAACAGGTTCCCCAGCTGACCCCAGCCTATTTGGCGCAAAACCAATGCCAGTGCCTCCCGTGAGCAGACCAGCGGCTGCTGTCCGGCGCTGGCGAGCGTCCGGCATTGTTCGGCCAGGGCAGCGGAGCCAGGCGGCAGGCCCGCGCCGTTGCTATCAAGCAGCGGCTGGGCACCAATCGCCCCAACAGCCCCGGTTGAAACCAGCAGGTAGAACACCGTACAAATGCCGAGAGAGCCGATCAGGCCGATAGGGACGTTACGCTGCGGATTGCGGGTTTCCTCGGCAGCGGTAGAAACCGCGTCAAACCCCACATAGGCAAAGAAAATCGAGGCGGCGGCCGCAACGGCACCCGAACCACCGAGCGGCAAGAATGGATGAAAGTTCTCGCTTTGTACGGCAGGCAGGGCAATCGCGATGAAAGCCGTCAGCGCGATAATCTTTACAGTCACCAGTATGGCATTGAACGTGGCACTTTCCCGGGTACCTATGATCAGGAGTCCAGTCACAAACAGGCTAATGATAACGGCGGGCAGGTTGATGATGCCGCCAGCAAATGGCCCGCTGGCCAAGGCGGCGGGGATTTCCATGCCCAGCGAGTTATGCAGCAGGCCGACAAAATAACCCGACCAGCCCACTGCCACGGCGCTGGAGGCGACTGCATATTCGAGTACCAGCGCCCAACCCACCATCCAGGCGACCAGTTCACCCAGTACCGCGTATGAGTAGGTGTAGGCGGAGCCGGAAACAGGCACCATGGAAGACAGCTCGGAATAGCAAAGCGCGGCAACGGCACAGACAAACCCGGCAATCACGAAGGAAATCATCATGCCAGGACCGGCTTTCTGCGCGGCCTCGGCTGTTAGCACGAAAATTCCGGTCCCGATGATGGCGCCGACGCCCAGGAGTGTCAGTTGCCAGGCACCCAGCGAGCGATCTAGGCTTTTCTTCTCGGCCGTAGCCAGAATTGCCTCCAGTGATTTGACGCGCCAGAAAATCATGTTGTGCTGCCTCTATGGATAATATGGGGGCTTGAGTTTTATAAAGCATAAACAGTGTATCCCATCACCCTGCGGGTTGGTTTGGTGTTCGGTTCGTTTTCCCCGACTGGTGGCAGAGTTTTCATGGAAATTATTCAAATCCCCGTGCTTCGGGACAACTACATTTATCTCCTTCATGACAGCACGAGTGGCGTGACGGCGGTCGTCGACCCTGCCGAGGCGGCCCCGGTGCTGGAGGTTCTCAAACGCCGTGGCTGGTCGCTGACGCATATTCTGAATACCCACCATCATGCGGATCATGTGGGAGGTAACCGGGCACTGAAACAGGCTACGGGCTGCCGAATTTACGGGTTGAGCGCCGCTACCGAGTGGATTCCCGGACTGGATGAAAACGTGGGTGAGGGCGATCCGGTTCAGCTAGGCAATGTCCTGGGGAAAGTTTTCGAAGTGCCGGGCCATACGCGCCACCATATCGCCTTCTGGTTTCCCGAGGAACAGGCGCTCTTTTGCGGTGATACCCTGTTCGGCATGGGCTGTGGCCGGCTCCTGGGCGGGTGTGCCGAACAGCTGTGGGTGTCACTCGATCGGCTACGCCAGTTGCCTGGCGATACCCGGGTCTTTTGTACGCATGAATACACGCAGAACAATGGCCGCTTTGCGCTCACGGTGGACCCTGACAATATTGAACTCAAGGACCGGGTGCGACGGGTGGACGCCGAAAGGGCGAATGGCAGGGCCACGGTCCCGTTGCTATTGCGCGATGAGTGGGCGACCAATCCCTTTCTGCGCCCGGAAAGCCAGGGAATCCGTATCCGGTTGGGAATGCTGGCCGAAACAAATCAGGCCGTCTTTACTGAGTTGCGAAGACGCAAGGACGTTTTTTGAGGCGGATTCTTTAACCTGAAAACCGCAGTTGCCCCCTGCTTTTGATGTCACCAAAGCCTCCCGGGGCTTGATTGCGGTAATCAGCCAGTTGAACCCGGTTGGCCGTCCGGTTCGGGCGATTGTCCGGATGCGGCGGGCCACTTCACTTCACTCCGGCCTGCTCGGTGGTGAGGGCCTCCATGAGATGTTTCCCATGCGGCGTATTGAATTTCAGCAAAGCCTCGCGGCCTGGGGGCTGATAGCGGAGTTCCAGTTCCAGATCAGGTTCCGGCAAGTATCCCGCTCCGCGCTCTGGCCACTCGATGAAGCTCAGGGTGCCAGGACGGAAGTAATCGCGTATGCCTATCCATTCCAGTTCCTCCGGATCATTCAGGCGATAAAGGTCAAAATGGAACAGGGCCAGGCCTGCCAGCGTGTATTCCTCGACCAGGGTGAAGGTAGGGCTTTTCACGGCACCCTGGAATCCTGCCGATCGTAGACACCCCCTGACGAAGGTGGTTTTGCCAGCACCTAGATTCCCTCGCAGAAAGACCAGTCCGCCGCCAGTCAGAAACGCAGCCATAAGACTGCCGGCAAAGCTCAGGGTGGCGGCTTCGTCTGGCAGGAACCGGGTATACATTTGATCAGCGGTCATTGAGGTCTTCAGGTTTCAGGTTCGGGATCACCGATTTACCAGTTGCTGGAGCGGTCGCATCAGGTCAGAGGCGAGCAGGCCACGCTCTCCATTCCCCGCCGCAGCCAGGTCACCGGCTTGGGCGTGCAGGCAGACGCCGAGGCAGGCGGCTTCATGCAGGCTGAATTTTTGGGCGATGAGGCCGGCAATGACACCCGTCAACACATCGCCCATTCCACCACTGGCCATACCGGGATTGCCGGCGGTGCAGATGTCCGGAACAGCACCGCCTGTTTTCACTAAAGTTCCAGCCCCTTTGAGTACGGTCACACCACCGTAGTTGGCTTGCAGATCATCGATGGCCGAATAGCGGTTCTGCTGGATTTCGGTACTGCTCAAGCCCAGCAGCCGGGCGGCTTCGCCGGGGTGGGGGGTCAACACCCAATGGTCACTTCGCCGGGGTGATTCCGCCAGAATGTTGAGCGCATCGGCATCGACCACCAGCGGCAGGGCAGTCCCCAGCACATGCCGGAAGAGGCTTCGCCCCCACCCGGTACGACCCAGGCCGGGACCAATGGCAATGACAGTGGCGCGTTCGAGGAGCGGATTCAGTTCGGCGATGTCTTCTACACCATGACACATCAACACCGGGCAGGCCAGATTCATTAACGCCGAATGGGTTGCGCGGGTTGCCACCGAGACCAGTCCCGCACCTGCCCGTGCGGCCGCTTCTGCTGCCAGTCGTGCCGCACCGCTGTAACCATAATCACCGCCAATGACCAGCACATGCCCAAAGAGTCCTTTATGTGCAGCGCGAGTCCGGATGGGCAGTTGGGTTGCAGTGGAATCCAGTCGGCTGGCCGACGGACGGGCGGCGAGTTTCGCCTGGGGGTCGATGGCCAGATCATCGAAAACAAGGGTGCCGCAGAGTTCGGGGCCTTCGCCCGTGAACAGTCCGCGTTTCAGCCCAACAAAGGTCACGGTCATGTCTGCCTTGACGGCTGCACCCAGTCGAGCGCCGGTGCCGGCATTCAGGCCGGAAGGAAGGTCCAGCGATACGACCGCCCGCTGGTTGGTTTGATGATGAAATCCGCGCGCGCGGTAGCGATTAACGGCCTGGATGACTTCGGCGAGCGGGCTGGTTACCTCACGCTCCAGGCCGGTTCCGAGCAGGCCATCGACGAGAATTTCCGTGGCCTCAAAATCCTCGGGGATAAAACCCAGGGTTTCACCTCCGGCTTCTTTGAATCTTTCATAGGCCAGCCGGGCATCGCCCTTGAGCCCGGCCGGTGAGGACACCGGGTAGACACGGACATCCCAGCCTGACTGATGGGCCAGCCGGGCGACGATATACGCATCACCACCGTTATTGCCACTGCCACACAGCGCGGAGAGAGTGCGTGCATCGGGCCAGTGCTCGCGGATTGCGGTCATGGCAGCGGCGCCAGCACGCTCCATGAGTGTGATACCTGGAATGCCCAGATCATCGATTGCCGCACGGTCAATGGCTCTTACCCCGGCGGCGTCATAAAGGTCTGTCGGCAAGAGGGGGCTGGGCATGGGTTATGATCCGCAGGAGTGGTTGATCTGATCGCTGTTGCCACGAAAGGCCTGAATGCAGGATGAGCATTCGGTGGCCCCATTTTCCCGGAAACCCCCGTTCATCTCCAGTTGCATGACCCAGTCATCCGTCGATTACCTTCTGTTGAAACAGCAGATTCATGCCTGGGGAAAAGCGCTCGGGTTCCAGCAGGTGGGGATTTGCGACATCGATTTGACTCTTGCCGAACAGCGTTTGTCGGCATGGTTGCAGGCTGGTCTCCATGGGGAAATGGACTACATGGCCCGCCATGGCACACGTCGCAGCCGTCCCCACGAACTGCTGCCCGGCACGCTCCGTGTCATCAGTGCCCGCATGGACTATCTGCCGGAGGGTAGGGCAGAAGTCCACTCCCAACTGGAGGAGAGCAGCGCGGCGTTCATCTCCCGGTATGCTCTAGGGAGGGATTATCACAAAGTACTGAGAAGTCGCCTGCAGGCGTTGGCGCATCGCATCGAATCAGCCGCCGGTTCATTCGGTTATCGCGTCTTTAGCGACAGCGCGCCGGTGATGGAGAAGCCGCTGGCAGAAAAGGCGGGGCTGGGCTGGATCGGTAAACATACCAACCTCATCAATCGCAACGCCGGATCGTTTTTTTTTCTGGGAGAAATCTATACCGATCTGCCGTTACCGGTAGACCGCCCGCCAGCCAATCACTGCGGAAGTTGCAGCGCCTGCCTTGATATCTGCCCGACGCAGGCGATTGTTGCCCCTTATCAACTGGACGCGCGCCGCTGCGTTTCCTACCTCACCATTGAATTGCAGGGTCCGATTCCGCATGAGTTCCGGAAGGCCATGGGTAATCGCATTTACGGCTGCGACGATTGTCAGCTGGTGTGTCCCTGGAATCGGTATGCCCAGCCCACCGAAGAGACCGACTTCCAGCCGAGACACGGACTGGGGGTAGCCGATTTGCTCGATTTATTCGGCTGGGACGAAGCCGCCTTTCTGCAAAAGACCGAAGGTTCCGCCATCCGGCGGATCGGTCATGAACGGTGGCTCCGCAATATTGCCGTTGCCCTGGGTAATGCCCCGTCCAGTGAACCACTGCTGGCGGCTTTGCAGCATCGTTTGGGACACCCGTCTGCAATGGTCAGGGAACACGTGCTTTGGGCTATTCAGCAGCATGAGGCTGGCTGAAACCT
>SXQV01000240.1 GCA_005792805.1 Methylococcaceae bacterium
CGATACCGCCGCCAACGATCAGCTGGTCGCAGAGATTGGAGAGGGACTCCAGGACTTCCAGCTTGCCGGACACCTTGGAGCCGCCAACGATGGCTAGCAGCGGACGGTCCGGGCTTTTGAGTGCTTTCCCGAGCGCATCCAGTTCGCCAGCCAGCAGCAGTCCGGCGCAAGCCAGGGGCGCTTGCTGGCCCACGCCATGGGTTGAGGCTTCGGCCCGATGAGCGGTGCCGAAGGCATCCATTACATAGATATCGCAGAGCGCGGCCATTTTTCTGGCCAGATCTTCGTTGTCCTTTTTTTCGCCCTGGTTAAAGCGGACGTTTTCACACAGCACCACTTCACCGGCGGCGGCCTCTACTCCGTCCAGCCAGTCTTTGACCAGCTTGACCGGATGTCCCAGGAGCTTGCCCAAACGATCTGCCACCGGCTTCATGGAAAATTCTTCCGCGTACTCCCCTTCGGTGGGGCGGCCGAGATGAGACATGACGATGACTCTGGCGCCGGCCTCCAGGCAGTGGCGTATTGTGGCGAGGCTGGCGCGAATGCGCGTGTCACTGGTGACTTCGCCGTTCTTCACCGGGACGTTGAGGTCGCAGCGGATCAGTACACGTTTGCCGGCTAGATCCAGTTCGGTCAATCTCTTGAAGCTCATGGGTGGGTTCCTGGGTAGGTTGGAGTTTTTGGGGTGAAATTAAGCGGTTCGCCATTTGATGGAGCAGCCCATGCTGGCGTGCTGATCGACCGGGCCTGTTCCGGTCTGGGCAATGTGTTTCATGGCCTCGAACAGTTCACGGCGGGTTCCGGACGGTACAGGGTTCCGGCCGCTGGCGTCCAGTCGTCCGCGATACTGAAGTTCCAGCCGGCTGTTGTAACCGAAGAAATCAGGGGTGCAGACGGCGCCATACGCCCTGGCGACGGCTTGTGACGGATCCAGCAGATAGGGGAAACCATAGCCGTGTTCCTCGGCGGCTCGCTGCATGTTGTCGAAGGAGTCTTCCGGATACTCGTCAGGGTCGTTGGCCATGATGGCGACAGCGTGGATGCCATGTTGCCGAAGCTCCGCCGTATCACTAACCAGTCGCGACTGAATGGCCTTGACATAAGGGCAATGATTGCAGATGAACATGACCAGCAGGCCATTGGGGCCCCGGCATTGTTCCAGTGTCCAGAGTTTGCCATCGGTGCCGGCAAGCCTGAAGTCAATCGCCGCCGCGCCAAAGTCACATAGAGGGGTTTCGAGCAGAACCATGAATGATAGGAGGCAAATCAGTAGCGCGGCATGATAGCAAAATCGGCCCCCAGCCGCCCGGTTTCTCTGCGGTCGCGCAGGCTTTCGAGGGTTGATTGAAAGTCAGGCGGACCCCATTCGCCACAAGGCGATCAAGACGCCAGACAGGGCCAGCAGGGCCGGGAAAGAAACGGAAAACAGCGGGTTGAACTCGTACACGAGTCCCAGATGCCCAAACATTTTGTCTAGGAGGTGAAAGCCTAGTCCAATGACGACACCCGCGACAATGCGCTGGCCAGTACCTACTTCACGCCGCACGGTCAAAACGAAGGGGACGGCCACCATCAGCATGACCAGGGTGACGAAGGGATTCACCAGTCGTCCCCAGAAAGCCTGTTCAACTATCATCGATTTCTGACCGTTCGCTTGCAGGTAATCGACGTACCGGGAAAGTTCAAGCGCTGAAAGGTTCTCGGGCCGGATGATGAAAGCGTTGAGGAGTTCAGGGGCCAGTACGGATGCCCAGTCAGCTTCGCTCCGGGTTTCTGTGGTGATTTCAGAGCCCTTGAACAAGGTCGTTTTGATGTCCTTGAGATTCCATTGCATGCCGTCGTGGATTGCTTGATCGGCGTGGGTGGCGCGCGTGACCTGCCTGTTTTCGTCGACATCATAGATGCTGATGTCACCCAGCTTTTGTTGCTCCGTCATGGCGCGGATGTTGATGAACACATCGCCATCCCGGACCCAGAAGCCATATTTGGTTCTGGAGGTTACCTGTTTGCTTTGGGCAATCGATTTCAGGCTTTGCGCCGCACGCTCCGAAGGTGGCGCGATGAGTTCTCCCACCAGAATCGACAGGGCAAGCAGGATAACGCCGCCGAGCAGAACCCCGGCGATGATTCTTGAACGCGAAACCCCGGCCGCCTGCATGGCGACCAGTTCGCGGTGGTTTGCCAGGGCGCCCAAGGTCACAAGGCTGCCAACCAGGGCGGCAGGTGCCAGCAGTTCGTAGAAATTGCGGGGCAGGGTCAGCAGCAGATACTTGATGATCTGACTCATGCCGTAGGTGCCTTTCCCCACATCCCCGAGTTCGTCGGCAAAACTGAAGAAGGTGAGCAGGGTGAGTAAAACCAGGATGGCAACCAGCGTCCCCTTGATGACTTCCCTGGCGATGTACCAGTCGAGACTGCCAATCATGGCTGCCGTCCCAGGCCCAGGCCGTGCCTGATCCAGCGAGGCCCGAGGTGCCTGAGGAATAGAACAATGGTCATCAATAGCAGCAAGCCATAGATCACCGCATACGAGGCCCATGCGGGGATCTTCTCGGACATCAGCATCCCCTGAGAGATTTTCTGTGAGTTCTCGTAGAGGATGTAGATGATGAAGGCCGAAAACACGTTGCCATAGGGGCTTTGTCGCGGCGAGATCCTGGCAAGAGGAACGGCCAGCAGGGACAGGGTGAGCACTCCCAGGGGAATAGCGATGCGCTTCTGCAGTTCAGCCAGTTCCCTGGGGGTGCGGCTGAGAAACAGGGTCAGGCTGTCGGTGCCTTCCCGCCTCAAAGTCGCCGACATTTCCTCAGGTCCGCTGACGCGCACGCCATATTCATCAAATTCACTGATGACATAGTCCGCTTGCCCCGGTGTCCCCTGAAAACGTCGTCCCTCATTCAGGATGACGAAGTTATCCCCGTTTTCTGTCTTGTGTAAACGCCCCCGTTTTGCAACGACGACCCCCGCTTTGTCGTTTTGCCGGCTTTGCACGAATATGTTCACCATATCGTGGTTTTCATCCATTTCTTCGGCATAGAGAACGACGTCGCCAGAACTGAATTCATTGAACCGGCCGGCCTTGATGCCTCGGATATCCTGAGTCTCAACATCGTGCATGATGCGAGCCTGGCTTTGCCGTTCACTCCACGGCATCACCACCAGGGCCATGTAGGCTGAAAGGCAGAGTACCGGAATGACGACCCAGGCCATACTCCGGTAGAGCCGTTTTGCGCCCATGCCGGCGGATGCCAGAACAGACATTTCATGGTCGCGATACATCCGGCCGATGACGGTGAGAACGGCCATGAACAGCGAGGGAGGGATGAGGACGGCCAGGGCGGTCAGGCTTTTAAGGCCTAACAAGGTAAACACGGTGTCTGTTGAAACCTCACCTTCAATAGCCTTGGTGAGAATGCCGAGAAATTTCCGGCTGACGATGATGATGACCAGTACCAGAAGAATCGAGATCAGGGTCTTGATCAACTCCCAGGACACCATCCGGTCAATGACGGTGAGGAGGGATGGCCTGGGGCGGCGGACTGTGTTTTCGGCCGTTGCGTTCATCGGTTGGAGCGAACTGTGGTGTCTGGATCCGCCACTGAATAGTGGTGCGTGGTGAATCTGCTGGGTGGCGAATCGGAAAAATTCAGGGCACGGAGTCCGCTTCGGCGATCCTTCAGTTATTTCGGGCTTGGACGTTTTGCCCGATACCTTGCTATTCTTTGCCAACGCTGAATTCCAAAAATTACCTTTCGGTTCTGCTCGACCGCATCGAGCGGGATCCGGTCACAAGCACTCAAACGCGGACAGTTTACTATGGACTATCAGGTCAAATCAGAATTTGTCGAGAATCTCGTCACCCCTTGCGTGGTCCTGGGTTTCTATCACAAGCGCAAGCTGACCCCCTCTGCCGCCCTGCTTGATGCCCGCCTGGGCGGTTTGCTGGAGAAACTGCTGAAGCGCGACGATGTCGATGGCAAGCCGGGCGAGGTTCTTGTCATTCCGCATACGCCTCAGGATGAGGTGGAGCGCGTCATTCTGGTCGGGCTGGGCAAGAAGGACGAGCTTACCCCGGGCACCTACCGTAAGGCGCTCGCGGCGGCGGCGCGGGCACTCAAGGATGCGCACGCCAAACAGGCGGTCAGTGCTTTGCATGAGGCGGAAGTGCAGGGGCGCGATTTGGGCTGGAATGTCCGCCAATTCATTGAGGTTCTTGAGTCCTCGCTTTATCGCTTCACTGAGCTCAAGAGCGAGCCGGTGAATGACAAGTCCAGGCTGTCGAGGCTGCAATTTCTGGTTCACGGTGATTCGGCCATTGCCAATGCCCAACGGGCTATCGAGCAGGCCCAGGCAATTGCCATGGGTACCCGTTTAGCGAAGGATTTGGCTAATTTGCCGGGCAACGTGTGTACGCCCAGCTATCTGGCTGATCAGGCCGAGCGGGTGGGCAAGCAGTATAAGAAGCTCAAGGTCAAGGTTCTCGGCGAGAAGGACATTGATGAATTGGGTATGGGCGCTTTTAGCTCAGTGTCGCGGGGTAGCGAGGAGCCGGCCCGCTTCATCGTGATGGAATACTCGGGCGCTGCCGCCAAGACCAAGCCCTATGTATTGGTGGGTAAAGGGCTGACCTTCGATGCCGGTGGCATCTCCATCAAGCCGTCCGCCAATATGGATGAAATGAAATACGACATGTGCGGTGGAGCCAGTGTGATCGGGGCCATTGCCGCCGCCGCAGAACTGCATCTGCCACTCAATATCGTGGGGCTGGTTCCTGCTTCCGAAAATCTCCCCTCTGGTGCGGCCAACAAGCCGGGCGATATCGTCAAAAGCATGGCGGGCATCACTATCGAGATTCTGAATACCGACGCCGAAGGCCGGTTGCTCCTGTGCGATGCCTTGACCTACGCCAAGCGTTATGACCCTGCCGCCGTTATCGACGTTGCGACGCTTACAGGCGCCTGTGTCGTCGCTCTGGGACGTCACCCCAGCGGATTATGGAGCAACAACGAGGCGCTGGCGGCTGCTGTTTCCGAGGCGGGCGAAGCCTCGCTGGATCGGGTATGGCGCATGCCACTCTGGGAGGAATATCAGGACCAGCTGAAATCCAACTTTGCCGATCTTGCCAATATCGGCGGGCCTGATGGTGGCAGCGTCACGGCGGCGTGTTTCCTATCTCGTTTCACGAAAGACTATCCTTGGGCGCATATTGATATTGCTGGTACTGCCTGGAAGTCCGGAGCTGACAAGGGTGCGACCGGCCGTCCGGTGTCCCTGCTGGTCCAGTACCTGATTGACCGGACGCAATGACCCGTATCGACTTTTACATTTTGCCCGGCAGTGATCCCCATGCACGGCGGGTCATGGCCTGCCGGCTGGTTGAAAAAGCCTACCGGCAGGGACATTCCCTGTATTTGAAAACGGATTCCGAAGAGGAGACGTGCCTGTTCGATGATCTCCTCTGGACTTTCAGACAAGGCAGCTTCGTTCCGCATGAGCCTGCCGGGTCTCCGGATCGGGAGGCTCCGGTCATCATCGGACACGAACTGCCGCCTGCCGACAGGCGGGATGTGCTGATCAATATGGGAGTGGATACTCCTCCCGGATTTGAGGCGTTTGAACGGGTTGCTGAACTTGTAGATCAGCAGGAATCCATCAAGCTGGCGGGGCGGCTTCGATACAGGCAGTATCAGTCCGATGGGTATGAGATTCAGACCCATCCACTCGACCGGGCCTGACCTGGTTTTGACTCGTCTGCTCCGGCGAGCCGGCTCAAAAATTTAACTCACGTTCCGTCACGGTTTCTATCGGCGGCTTTCTGGCAATCATCATGGATAAGACTTACGAACCTCACGCGCTCGAACAACGCTGGTATGAGACCTGGGAGAGTCAGGGGCATTTTTCACCGTCCGGAAGTGGTGATCCTTACTGCATCATGATTCCCCCGCCCAATGTCACGGGCAGTTTGCACATGGGGCACGGGTTCAATAACACCATCATGGATACCCTGATCCGCTTTCGCCGGATGCAGGGGCGAAACACGCTGTGGCAGGTGGGTACCGATCACGCGGGCATTGCGACTCAGATGGTGGTTGAGCGGCAGCTCGCCGCTGACAATGTGACTCGCCACGATCTGGGACGCGAGAAGTTTCTGGAGAAAGTCTGGGAATGGAAGGGAGAGTCGGGCGGGACGATCACCCGCCAGTTACGCCGTTTGGGCTCATCCGTGGACTGGAGCCGCGAACGGTTCACCATGGACGAGGGATTGTCCCTCGCGGTTCAGGAAGCTTTTGTTCGTCTCTACGATGAGGGACTGATTTATCGCGGCAAGCGACTGGTTAACTGGGATCCCAGTCTGCACACGGCAATTTCAGACCTGGAAGTTCAAAGCGAGGAGGAAAAGGGGAGTCTCTGGCACTTCCGTTACCCTCTTGCAGACGGTTCTGGTCATCTGGTGGTGGCAACCACCCGACCGGAAACCATGCTGGGTGATACCGCTGTCGCGGTGCATCCGGAAGATGAACGCTATCGGCATTGGATCGGCCAGACAATCCGCCTGCCGATTGTCGGACGTGAAATCCCCATCGTGGCCGACGAATACGTTGATCCCGCATTTGGAACGGGCTGCGTCAAGATTACCCCGGCGCATGATTTCAATGACTATGAGGTAGGCAAGCGGCACAACCTGCCGCTGATCAATGTGCTGGATCGGGACGCCCGGATTCTTCATGAATTTACGGTTATCACCTTCGAGGGCTATGCCGGCTCGCACGGCGAGCGAGCACCTGCGGTTTATTCCGGTCTTGACCGCTTTGAAGCCCGTAAGCAGATCGTTGCTGAATTTGAATCGTTAGGGTTGCTGGAAAAGATCGAGCCTCACACTTTGAAAGTGCCTCGGGGTGACCGGTCAGGGGCGGTCGTTGAGCCCTGGTTGACGGATCAGTGGTACGTGGATGCAAAGACGCTGGCCAGGCCGGCGATAGCGGCGGTCGAGGATGGCCGCATTCGTTTTGTACCGCAACAGTACGAGAATCTCTATTTTTCCTGGATGC
>SXQV01000241.1 GCA_005792805.1 Methylococcaceae bacterium
CGAAGAGGCCGGTTTGAATCCCTCTTTCCTTGTCGGGGGCGTGCCGCAGGGCTTTGGTGTCTCGGCCCGGCTGACGGATTCCCCCTTTTTTGTAATCGAGGCAGACGAATACGACACAGCCTTTTGCGACAAGCGATCAAAGTTCGTGCACTACCAACCGCGAACCGTGATCCTGAATAACCTGGAGTTTGATCACGCGGATATTTTCAGCGATCTCGCGGCTATCCAGCGTCAGTTTCATCATCTGGTTCGCAGTATCCCCGGCAAGGGTCTGATTATTGCCCCCAACTGGGAGCTAGCCCTGGATGAGGTGCTGCAAATGGGGTGCTGGACGCCGGTAGAACACACGGCTCAGGAAAACTCCGGGCGGGTGGCTACCTGGTCTTATCATTTGCTGTCGCCGGATGGCAGCCGCTTCGAAGTCATTCATGATGGTCAACGTGCCGGTATCGTGGAGTGGGAGTTGACCGGTCTCCACAACGTCCATAATGGACTGGCGGCCATCGCGGCGGCCCATCATGCGGGCATTTTCCCTGAACGGGGGGCGGAGGCGCTTCGAAAGTTCCGCAACGTCAAGCGGCGGATGGAGATCAAGGCCACTATCGGCGACATGGTGATCTATGACGATTTTGCCCACCATCCGACGGCTATCGCGACTACGCTGGAGGGATTGCGGGCGCGGGTCGGCGACGCGCGCATCATCGCCATTCTGGAGCCGCGCTCCAACACCATGCGCATGGGGGTGCATGCCGGCTTGCTGGGAGAGTCACTGAGCAGTGCCGATATTGCCGTGATTTGCCAGGCATCTGATTTAGGCTGGGATGCTGCCGAGGCGACAGCGGGTACTGATAATGTCCGGGTTCATGAGTCGATCGAGTCGATTGTTGACTGGCTGGCGGGCGAGGCGGCGCCGGGGGATCATATTCTCTTCATGAGCAATGGCAGCTTTGGCGGTATTCACAGGAAAGCGGAAGACGTGCTTCGGCACCGAATCAGCGGCTGATTGATTGTCCAGGAGAGTGGAGTAACTCATGAAGGCAGCCGTGTCCGTCGTCATCGTCAATCATAACGGTGGGCCGTTATTGGCAGAGTGTGTTCGTTCGGTGCTCGCGTCCAGCCTCTCTGTGGAGGTACTGGTGGCCGACAATGCGTCAACCGATTCCAGCCTGATCGATCTTCGCCTGGTCTGTGGTGCGGATGATCGTTTGCGTATCATCGAAAATCCAACCAATCAGGGATTCGCACGCGCCAATAATCTGGCACTGGCGCAGTCAAGGCACGCCTTTGTTTTATTCCTGAATCCTGACTGCATTGTCCAGCCCGATACCTTGGAACGGATGCTGGCTCTTTTTGACCGGGACCCGAAAGTCGGCATGTCGGGCTGCCTGATCAGAAACCCCGACGGCAGCGAGCAGCCCGGTTGTCGGCGCAGCATTCCGACGCCATGGCGGACGTTTGTTCATCTGACGGGGTTGGACCGCCGTTTGGGTCAGTCAGATCCGCGCTTTCGCAGTTATTTGCATACGGGTCTTCCTTTGCCTGCCCAGCCCGAAGTGATTGAGGCCATATCCGGCGCCTTTATGCTGGTTCGTCGAGCGGCTCTGGAGGATGTTGGCCTCATGGATGAGGGCTATTTCATGCATTTCGAGGATCTGGACTGGTGCTTGAGATTCCAGCAGAAAGGCTGGAAGGTGATGTTTGAACCGAACGTCGAAATCATGCACGTGGGTGGCGTATGCACCGCCGTGCGGCCGATCATGGTGGAGTACCATAAACACTGGGGAATGATCCAGTTTTATCGTAAATTCTTTCAGGATCAGCACCCTATCCTGCTCTATTTGGTTCTATTTCCGGCAATTTTCCTGCGCTTTGTAATGCGAGTCGGCGCCCATACGCTGACAAAACTGGGTTTGTATCCGCGCCGGGAAACGCGACAGGAAGCGCAGGCGGTAGCCAGTCAGTTATCAGCCAAACACCTGAAGCCGCCCGGGAAGGGGGGGCGGCGCGTGGTGGTGACCGGGGCTACCAGCCTGATTGGCGACTACCTGGTGCCCGGTCTTTTCAATGCTGGATATGATGTCGATGCCATTAGCCGGAAGCCGCCCGATTACGGTAGAAATGCCGGTCTCCGATGGCATGAAGCTGACATTACCCAAAGCGTCCCGGATATCCTGCGCGGGGCTGATGTGCTGATTCATCTGGCGCCACTGGCCACCCTGCCACCCATCATGGAGTCGCTTGCCGATGAGTGTCCACAGCGGGTGATCGGCTTTGGATCCACGAGCGCGTTTACCAAAGCGGAGTCCGCGCTTGAGAAAGAGCGCGCGCTGGCCAGGGGGCTTATGGATTCGGAGAAAAGGATCGCTGATATGGGATCGCGTTACGGGATTTGCTGGACGGTGTTCCGTCCTACCCTGGTGTACCACCTGGGCCGCGATAAGAACGTCACCACGATTGCCGATTTCCTTAAGAAATTTGGTTTTTTCCCATTAATTAATGGATCACAGGGCCGCCGCCAGCCGGTGCACGCGGAGGATCTCGCCATCGCCAGCCTCAGAGCGATTGATAACCCTCAAAGTTTTGGAAAAGCTTATAACCTCTGCGGCGGCGAGACGCTGACCTATCAAGCGATGGTTCGGCGGATTGCGCAGGCCATACATATCAGGGCCATCCTGGTGGATATCCCCTTGCCTGTTCTTAAAGGAATTATCAAGGTGGCGGCACTGATCCCCCGATTCCGGCACCTGAATACCGAAATGGCCACGAGGATTAGCCGGGATATGTGTTTCGACAACCAAAATGCCGCTCAGGAGCTCGGCTTTAACCCCAGAGTCTTTTTGGCTGCCAGAGACGAATAAGGTGGTTGGGGAGTATGGAGACCCAATCGATCATCGGTTTGGTCTCCAGTGAGGGTGTTTTGGTGTTCGCCGCTGCGGTCAGGCAGGCTTTCTGAGTTCTTTGGGCAGGGAGAAAACGACCTTTTCTTCGATGCCCTTGTATTCGACCGCTGTTTTTGCTCCCCACTCCTTCAATTTGCTGATGACACCGGAGACGAGCACTTCAGGGGCTGAGGCACCGGCCGTGACGCCGATGCAACGGGCATTTTCGATCCACTCCTTCCGGACATGCTTGGCGTCGTCGATCAGATAGGCGCTACAGCCCAGTTTTTCGGCGATTTCACGGAGGCGGTTGGAGTTGGAGCTGTTGGGCGAACCAACGACGAGGATGACATCGCATTGGTCGGCTAATTTCTTGACCGCATCCTGGCGGTTCTGGGTGGCGTAGCAAATGTCGTCTTTTTTCGGACCACAGATTTTCGGGAATTTCGCCCTGAGTGCATTGACTACGGCTTGCGTATCGTCGATTGACAGTGTGGTCTGGGTGACCCAGGCGAGAGTCTCTGGGTCTTTGACTTCCAGTTTTTCAACATCCTCCGGGGATTCCACCAAATAAATCCCGCCAGCCGGATTGTCATATTGGCCCATGGTGCCCTCGACCTCCGGGTGACCGGAATGACCAATAAAGGCAATTTCGCGTCCCTGGCTGGCGTGGTGATGCACTTCAATGTGTACTTTGGTCACCAGCGGGC
>SXQV01000242.1 GCA_005792805.1 Methylococcaceae bacterium
GAGGGCTGGGTCGCCCGCTTCACGGGTGACCCCATTGCCGAACGCTTCCCGACCTTCGAACAGTTTCTGGCACGCCACACATGATTCGCGCGATCCTGACCGATATCGAGGGCACGACGTCCTCTCTTTCCTTCGTCAAGGACGTGCTGTTCCCCTATTCGCGGGAACGTATGAGCCAGTTCCTTGCAGAGCATGCAACCGACGACGAGGTGCGGCGAGAACTCGCCGAGGTCAGCCATCTGGCCGGAAAAAAGTTATCTACTACGGAATCGGCGCATCAGCTGATCGAATGGATAGACCAGGATCGTAAAGCCACCCCGCTGAAAGCCCTGCAGGGCATGATTTGGGCGCATGGTTATCAGAATGGGCACTTCCATGGCCACGTCTACGAGGACGCCGCCCGAATACTGCGGGCATGGAAAACCACGGGGCTGGCGTTGTTCGTCTTCTCATCCGGATCGGTACACGCGCAGAAATTACTCTTCGCACATACGGAATACGGCGATCTGACCCCCCTGTTCTCGGGCTATTTTGATACGCGCGTCGGTCCCAAACAGGAAAGCGCTTCGTATGCCACCATCGCCCGGCAGATTGGCCTGCCGGCGGAGTCCATCCTGTTTCTCTCCGACATAGAAGGTGAATTGGACGCCGCCAAGGAAGCCGGTTTGCAGACGGTCCAACTGGTTCGGGACGGAGAAATTCCCGTGCAGAACCGGCAGGTGACCGCCCGAAATTTCGATGAAATCGCCATCTGAAGCATGGCGACGAGCTGTTTCCTCCCGAGAAATACCTTATCCAGCACCTTCTGACCCTCAATGAATCCAGAGAACGGGTCGAAACAGCCGTTTAACTGGCACGCCAAGTGGCGGCATCAATAAGGCGCAAAAAACTTGAACCTTTGGTTCCGGACCAGTACAGTGACCCCTTCAATGGGAATCAATTCCCGCCATTGCATCCAGAAATTCCCCGTCTGCCCGACTTTGCAGGCAACCCGAACGGAGAATTCCTCGATGCTCATGCGTAAACTCAATCGACCTATGTCGCCAGGAGCTTAGCCTATGAGTCATCAGAAAAATCTGATAGCCACTCCCTCGCAAAATACCTCAGCCGGGCTTATTTCCCGCCGCCGTTTCCTGACCCGCTCCAGCATGGCCGCCGCAGGTGCGCTTCTGCTTCCCTCCACGAAATCCGCTGCCAGCATTTTGAGCACGGAACGGACTCTGAGCTTCCATAATGTGCATACCGACGAGGAGTTGACCATTCGCTGCTGTCCGGAAAAAGACTACGACCGAGAAACCCGCCTCCGCTTCAGCAGCCTGCTGCGTGACCACCATGCCGATGAGGTGCGCGAAATGGATCCAGGGCTGATCGACATTTTCTTCGCGCTTTCGGCATTTACCGGCAGTACAGGTACCTTCAGGATCCTGTCCGGCTATCGCTCGCCCGAGACCAACAGCTGGCTGCGCCGCTTCAGCCATGGTGTGGCTGAGCACAGCATGCACATCGAGGGCAAGGCCGTGGATATCCGTATGGATGAGCTCAGTGTCCGCGAGATTCGGCAGGCAGGAATGGCATTGGCCATGGGTGGCGTCGGCTATTACCCGCGCTCCAACTTCGTCCACCTGGATACTGGTCGCATCCGTCACTGGTAACCTCAACACTTGGGGGCGGCTGTCATGGCGGCCCTTTTCTTCCAATCCGTGGCTGAAAAGCCAAACAGCTTCACACCCTCCAGTCATGCGTATTGATGAAGACGGCAACATGGAATTGTCGGCCGAGGAAAACCAGAACCTGATGGATCAGCTCGATATTGCCACCAAGGATTACGATGATCCCCCCGTGGCAATCGAGTGCACCGACATGAATGACGATGCCGCCACCTTCAAGGCAACCAACACCAAAACCGGCAAAACGGTGGTGCTGGTATTTGACCTGATGGGCGACGAGGACTGATACCCGCGCAATGACCCCGACGGGAGAGTCAGCGGCTACCGCCCCCAACCCTTCAGCCGTTTCCTGACATTTCCTTGTTCAGGGCGGATAGGGAAACCCTTTCGCCAGCAGAACCTGTAGCGTTCTGTCGTGACCATAAATATCCTCAAAAAAGCTGACCTTACCGTCTGGATCCGCCATAACGGTGGAATAAAGGATGTAAACCGGAATAGGCTTCTTGACGCTGATGGTTTTGGTAACCTCGCCGTCCATGAACGTCTGTATCCGGTCTTTTGGCCAATCACCATTATCCGCCAGCACCCATTCCGCCAACTTGAGCGGGTCCTGAACGCGGATGCAGCCGTGGCTGAAATCGCGCCGGTCACGATTAAACAGTCCCTTGCCCGGCGTACTGTGCAGATAAACATTATTGGTATTGGGGAAAGAAAACTTGACCAGCCCCAGCGCATTGGAGCCCCCCGGCTTCTGTCGGAGCTTGAGCGCACCGGTCGCCACCTTC
This sequence comes from Methylococcaceae bacterium, assembly GCA_005792805.1. Lineage (GTDB taxonomy): Bacteria > Pseudomonadota > Gammaproteobacteria > Methylococcales > Methylococcaceae > UBA6136. The sequence goes on from SXQV01000242.1 coordinate 2,453, forward strand.
TCCAGACTAGCCTTGTCAGGCTCCACTGAAGTCGCCCGTAACGAGAAATTCGGCACAATTTCCATATTGTTTTTTTCCAGATAGTTCGCATCGCGCAGAATGTCCGGCACCACCTCTTTGGCGGCGATCCCATCCGGAACATTCCAGTAAGGCCGGAAGGTCACCATGGTCATGTCCGAATGAAAAACTGGCGTGTTGCGCCCATCAATGGCCTCTCCTACCACCACATTCATCTGGATGTCGTACTGGCCCAGCCCTTCACCGGCTTTGGCACCATAAAGCTTGAACGACGGGATATTCACGATCAGATAATGCCCACGCACATCCGCAGGCAACCAGCGGAGACGCTCAAGCCCCAGCTGGATCTGCTTGAGCCGATCCGCAATCGGGGTAGAAAGCCTCGCCAGTGTCGCCTTGCCGATGATCGCGTCATTCCCCAGCCCGTGCCGGATCTGATACGCCTTGACCGCCTGCGCCAGCTCCGAATCATAGACTTCGGAGGTTTCGCTACCCGGCTTGATGGTTTTCAGGTCCCCCAGCGCAACCAGCAGTTTGCGAAGCGTGGGGACATCCCTGTGACTCATTCCCGGCGTGAACTTGGCCGGAAAGCCAAATTTCATACGAGGTAATTCCTTCGCCAGCTTTCGATAACGAAGCAGCGCCTCTTTCAGCGGGCGATAGATGGGAAAGCGCGGCTCCAGATCAGCCAGAATGGTCCTGGGGTGGGCACTTTGAGTCAGCTCAAGAACACGCTTCGGCACATCCAGCCGCTTCGGCTCTACATCAAGGCCAAACCCTACCGTGCGCGGATTGATACGGCCCAGATAAAGGTTGGAGACATAACGGGTCGCCGCAATACTCATGGCAACATCGAAAGCGGCCACATCCGCTGGATCAGTGAGTCTGGGCCCGACTATCCACTTGGCCAGCAGATCGGCATCGTAATCCGACGAATTCAATCCACGGTCATCTGCTTCAACCAGACTTTCGATCATCGCCTTGGCCTGTGAAGTCGGCTTCCCCTCCTTGATCCATAGCGGAGAGAAAGTCGTCTGACCATAAAGCCGGGAAAGTGGCTTGGCGACATCGGAAAACTTACCCCAACGCAATTTTGGGTGCTGACCGGCTTCAAGCAAGGCCTGTATTTCATTCGAGGCGCCCGCCGCCTGAGCCACACTGAACCCCTGAATGAGCAGGAAAACCGCTAAAACACCGCCACTGAAATCCATTCTTCTCCGCACGAAACCCAACCACTCACTCATCACTTGCGCCCACTAAAAACAAAAGCCCGCTAGTCGTAGGCGGTAACCAGCAGAAGTATAGCCTCCCGGCATCGGCAGGATGCTCCCTAACCCGCCTATTTACCAAGCTCTTTACTAGGGAATTAAACAGGACTAAAATAGTCCGCAATAACCCAGCGGCCAGCCATGCTTCGGATCAGTAAACTCACCGATTACGCCATCATCATTCTCGGACACATGGCAAAAGCTCCGGGAGCGACCTACACGGCAACCGATCTGGCGGAATCCGCCAGAGTGGCCAGCCCAACTGTCAGCAAAGTACTGAAAGCGCTGGCGCGCGCCAATATCCTGAGTTCCACTCGTGGCGCGAAAGGGGGTTACCAGCTGTCACGCCCACCCGAAAAGACCACGATCGCCAGCATCATTGCCGCCCTCGAAGGCCCGATCGCGCTGACCGAGTGCGGTCTCGAAAATACCCATTGCGAACAGTCCTCATCCTGCCATGTGCGAGGCAATTGGTCGGTGCTCAACCGGGCCATTCAAACCGCACTGGAGTCGGTCACCCTCGCCGACATGGCGAGTCCGATGAGCCAGGCTCCAGAGGGATTCCGCATTCCTATCAGCAGCATTTCCGTTCAGCCCAGACGTATCACGGAGTAAGACCCATGGCGGCGACCACAGAAACACTGGAAAATCTTATTCACAAGGAATACAAGCCGGGCTTTGTGACCGACCTGGAATCCGACACCTTCCCGCCCGGACTCAATGAAGATGTCGTGCGTGCGATCTCCGCCAAGAAGAACGAACCGGAGTTCATGCTGCAATGGCGACTGGCAGCCTATCGGCATTGGCTGACGATGACCGAACCGACCTGGGCTTATGTTAAGTACGAGCAGGTCGATTATCAGAGCATCAGCTACTACTCTGCCCCCAAGGTCAAGGAAGGCCCAAAAAGCCTGGACGAGGTCGATCCAAAGCTGCTTGAGACCTACAAAAAACTGGGCATCCCGCTTTACGAACAGGAACGCCTGGCCGGCGTGGCGGTGGATGCGGTATTCGACAGCGTGTCGGTCGCAACCACCTTCAAGGACAAACTGGCGGCGGCGGGCGTGATTTTTTGCTCCATGTCAGAAGCGATCAAGGAGCATCCCGATCTGGTCAGGCAGTATCTCGGCACCGTCGTGCCCACCTCGGATAACTTCTTCGCCGCGCTGAACTCCGCTGTCTTTTCTGACGGCTCATTCGTCTATATCCCCAAAGGCGTGCGCTGCCCGATGGAATTATCGACC
>SXQV01000029.1 GCA_005792805.1 Methylococcaceae bacterium
TATCCGGAGGAGCTGGCCCACATTCATGGGCGCGACTTTACTGATTTCCCCGAGGGGGATTACTCCCTGATCCAGACGCCCATCGATTTTCTTGGCATCAACTATTACAGCCGCTCCGTCGTAACAAGCGCTCCAGGACTCCTCCCCTTTCATGCCGACCGGGTACGCCAGATGCAATCGCCACATACGGCGATGGACTGGGAAGTCTTCCCCGAAGGCCTGACAAGCTGCCTGCTATGGGTTAAACGCCGCTACGGTGAAATTCCGCTATACATCACCGAGAACGGCGGTGCCTTTGATGACCCTGCCCCCATCAAGGGCCGTGTTGCCGACCCCGATCGGGTCGCCTATTTCCGCGAGCATCTCCTGGCCGCGCAAGCGGCTATCGCCGCAGGGGTCAACCTGAAGGGCTACTTCGCATGGTCCTTGCTCGATAACTTTGAATGGGCGTTCGGCTACTCGAAGCGCTTTGGCCTGATACAGGTCGACTACGCCAGCCAGACCCGGACACTCAAGGACAGCGCGCTGTTCTATCGCCGCGTGATCGAAAGCCATGGCGCCGAACTCTGGCGCTGAGTACCATAGCCGCCGCTGACCGGCCTGCCCTCCTCTAAGTCTCGATCAAAAGCCGGTTGAAGCGGGGCGCGAGCACAACCTCGTTCTCGATGGGGCAAGCAACGCCATCCGCCTCGGCTCGCCTGGCGCCCGGATAGCGCACGGTCACCCTGTCCGGCATCGGCCCCGCCAGCGAGAGCTCAATCGTCACCAATCCGGTGTTGCGCCGGGCCTTCAGATTTACCACACCGAAACTGGTCGGCAATTCGTGCAGCCTGATGCCCTCACCGGCCCACCAGCTATCGGGAACGGCCCGGAACAGTTCCAGCGTGCGGCCATTTTCTCTCAGCAGCATCCGCCGGACAGCCGTGGCAAATTCAGCGCCAATCCAGGTGTGGGGCATATCGCCAATATACTCGGCAGCCCTTTTGTCACCCCAGAGCACTTCAGCCCAATGCCGCCACCCTGCCGGCCTCCGCCAGGTGAGGGAATCTGCCAGCAGATGAAAGGCATCCTGATAACGGCCCAGCGCCACAAAGGCGTTCAGATTACGGATTTCGTAAGGAGTAAACCCACCGGCAAACCCCGGCGCACGAATCACATCAAGGTGATGGGCATAGTTATCGTAGGTGGGCTGAATCAGGTCAGCAGGAAACACATCGTCCACACGGCAAGGCTCGAACGCGATTGATGTCGAGGTCGGGTCTACATCCTCGCGATCCGCCGAGGCGGGAATCATGCCGTTGCCCTGAGCCTCTGCTGTCAATCGCAGGGATCGGGCCAGCGTTTCAGCAAATTCCCGGCCCCGGGTATCGGCATAGGCCGCCATGGCATCGTCGCCGATCTCCCTGGCCAGATAGGCGCAGTTTCGCCAGGCACTCAGCGCAAAGAAGTCATCCCAATAGCTGAAGCTGGGCTTGTTGTATCCCTCATGACTGATGGAGGGGGCCACCAGGCCATGGAATCGGCTTTCCGGCCCATGCTGCGCATTGGTTTGCGCACAAAGCACTTCAATAAACCGGGTGGCCCGGGTAACGGGTTCATAGATGGCCCGCAGAAAGCCGGCATCCCGGCTGATCCGGTAAATATCCGCCGCAATCGTGACAAACTCTCCCTGCGCGTCAAACTCGATATCGCTGCCATACCCCTGATTGACGGTCCCATCCGGATTCAGAATGGGCGGCACCATTCCATTGTCATACAGCCGCTCCGCATACCAGAGAACATATCGCTGCGCCTCATCAACAAGGCCCGCCCAAAGCAAAGCCAATGCCTGCGAGGATCCATCCCGAATCCAGGTACGGTCGTAATTGCGGGGGCCGGGCTTGAAGGCAAACCGGGTGGCGTTCACCAGAATCAAGGCCGTTTGCGCTTCCACCGTATCACTGACCTCCGGATCACCCACCACAATCCGCCGTGGCCCCAGTTTCTCGCGCCACCGATCCGCGACCTGCTGCCGAAGCCGGTCAAACGGCCTATCGGCATTCGGGACAATTCCTTCACGCATAGGCGCGGATGCGACAAGCGACTTGACTTCGCCAGACGCCAGAGAGAATTCAAACTCCATGGCCGCACTCAGAAGACCGGAATTCGACTGGAGGCCTGAGTGCGTGTTTTTGGGTCCGTCGGCGATCTGCCTAACCACGTCGCCATTGTCAAACTCGGCGATACAGACACTATCGGGCAATTCGGACAGGCTCGCATAAGGCCGATCATTCACCCGAACCTGCCGGTCATCCATGGCAATGGCATTGAGGATGGCGTGTCCGCCATGCTGCCAGTAGGGGTTGATCTGGACAGGACGAATGGCGAGCACCAGTGCGCCTTGCAGACGGGCATGACCGGTGTTGATGAGCCGGTATTCCAGCACCGCCTCGCCGCCATCCGCCAGAGCCGTGACCTCAATCTCCAGATCGGTAAGACGCCATTTCACGGCAGGAAGTGGCAGTGAGCCATCGGTCAATGCGTGGGAAATCGCCGTTGCGCGCGGGGCTCCGTGCAAGGTGCCACCTATCCGGAGCAGCGGCATCAGCTGCCCGCAACCGGGCTGAGCTTCCAGATTGCCGTATTCGTCGAAGAGCGCTTGCTCGGGATGGCCGAACTCGCCCAACGCCGTCCAGTACACCTGACGGCCAAGCAGCGATTGCGGATAGAGATCGCCCTGTCCAGCGAGCGCTGCCCGTTCCAGTTGGCCGATGGGCATTCGATCCTTGTTGAGGATGCGGAGCTTTAACTCCTTGATGACAGCGCCCAGCGGCGAACTGGTTGCGTGTACCGTCAGGCGGAAATAGCGGCTGGTGGTGGAACGCCAATAGAAGTTGTCGTAATCGCCACTACTCGTGGTAATGCGCCCCACCTCACGAAAGTTTTCCCCCTCATCGGACAGGTGCACCGAGAAAACCGTGCCGTAAGTCTCGCCCCATTCAATCAGGGCACCAATCGGTGGGCGGACATAGCCGAAATCCACCGTAACACTCTGGCCCGGCAACAGCGTGACCGGTGCCTGCCCCAGAACGACAACCCGTCCGGCCTCCAGAACCTGAAGCGCATCCTCTGGGCCGTAAAGGTTGATTTCAACAATTTCCAGGCTCCGTGCCGGTCCCTGGTGCTGGTCGCTTAGCCGCAGGAATCGAGCCTGGGCCGGGGGGAAGGCAAAAACGTTTTGCCCACCCTCGCCGTGACGGGTATGACAGAGGGGAGTCCACGCCTTGCCATCAAGTGAGGACTCAAAGGCATAGACGTCCGCCGCCCGCCGCCCCCAATACACCTCGATCCCGCCAAGGGTCGCCAGCGCTCCCAGATCAACTTCGATCCAGGAGCTGACCGAGAGCCCGGAAACCCACGTCGTGGCATAAAGGCCGTCTATTGCCGACCGGGGCTCCCCACTACTGGCGGTGACAGTCCATTGGCCTTTAGGGGGAACACTCATGATTGCTGTCCTGCTGAAGGGTCTACGAGCGCATCGACATGACCGGCCCCTTTAACCGGGCCGGAACTGATACAGCCAAGTCTCGGTCATGGCATCGCCATTCCCCCGGATGAACAGACGCAACTCCACCGGATCACTGGTTTTTGGGGTCAGGTCGAAGATCGCCCGCCAGCGGCGGGTACCCGGAATCGGTTCCATGAACGCGCCGCTGACGGTACCTTGTGAAGCAGACACCACCGGCTGGGCCTTGACGGTATCACCCCACAAGGGCTCAAGTGCTTCACCCGCAAATTCGACACTGAACTTGTAAACCCCCTGGGGACGCGGTTTGCCAGGCTGCCCGCCCCGGCCAATCCGGGTGGCGACGCATTTGGCGACCTTGGCTGGATAGGGTTCATCGGCCAGCCAGTGCAACCGGTAACGCAGCCGGTAGGATGATCCGGCCTTCACCGGTTCCGCCGGACGCCAATAGGCGCCGATGTTGTCGTGAATTTCGTCATCCGTCGGCAACTCGACCAGCTGGACGGCACCCGGCCCCCACTCGCCCAGCGGCTCCACCCACAGGCTGGGACGCCGCTCATAATTGACGCCATCGAGATAGTTCTCGAACACCCGGTCACGCTGCAACAGACCAAAACCCTTGGGGCTCTTGTCGACAAAACTGGAGGTCACGGCGTAGGGCTGATTGATCAGCGGACGCCACAGGCGTTCTCCTGCACCGGTCCAGATCGCCAGGCCGTCGGAATCGTGTACCTCGGGACGCCAGTCTTCCAGACGGCGCTTCTCCGTCTCGCTGAACCAGTACATGGACGTCAACGGTGCCAGACCCAGCCGGCTGACTTCCTTGCGCATGAACAAGGCCGCATCGATGTCCTGAACAACCCCTTCGGTCCGTCGCACCGAGAATTTATACGCGCCGGTAATGCTGGGCCCGTTAAGCAGCGCATAAATCACTTCCGGCTCGCCCTCGGTCCTGGCACCTTCGATGTAGAACTCGGTGAAATCGGGGAACTCTTCCGGGGTCGGTTCGGCAGAATCGATAGTCACGCCGCGCGCTGACAAGCCATATTGGTTGAGCGCCCCAATCGCACGGAAATAGGAAGCCCCCAGATACGCCAGCCAGTCCTGCGTCCGCCAGTCCTCACGGTGACGGGACTCCTGCAGGCGGAATCCGGCAAAACCCGTATCGGCGGGCAGCTTTCGCGCGACACTGTTCTTCGGCATCGAAAAGTAATCGTTGCTGTAGAGAATCTCCCTGGCCTGGCCGTTCTCTACTAAATGCATCTTCACCGACTTCTGGAAAAACTGGCCTACATGGAAAAAGGTCGCGGGAAAAATCCCCGGCCCCTTGGCAAACAGGGAGGATTCCGGGCGGTAACGAATATTTCCCCAGGCTTCATAATCAATTTTCTCGACCACCGACGGCATCGGCTTCGGCGGTGCCGTATACGGTGCCTTGGCCAGTGCGGCTGCCCGATCCACCAGCGAGTCATAAGTAAAGGGATGGGCCGGCCCGAAGTCGAGACCTTCCCCCGCGCTGACAGTCATGAACGGATGGGCCAACGCGAGGCCCAGCAACAGGACACTGACTTTACGGGCGTATTGGCGACAATTGTTTCTGTTGATCATCAGCTTATCCAATGCCAAAGGCAGGGTTGATTAGAGAAGGAAGCAGGCACAGCCCACACATGAATCGCCGCGAATTTTAGACTGACCGCCGCAGTAAGTAACGAAAATTTGCAGCCGCACCGCCTTGAGCTTGGCGGCGGCTTCCCCGGTCTGGGACGAGTGCGTCTCGCCGGCGATGACGGTAAAGCGCTTGCCTTGGGCCGCCGTCAGTTCCCCGATCCGCTTGAGCACATACGGACGGGGCTGAATGGTGCAGACGGCAATCTTCTTGCGTCGCATTCACTACCCCCATCAACGCTCCAGCCGCACCCGGCAACGTCCCGAGCGGCGGGCAAACCCGCTACAATACGCGCCATTTTCACCCACCTCTGACCGATCATGCGCACCAGTCAATTCCCCTTAAACACCGTCAAGGAAACCCCCGCCGATGCAGAGATCATCAGCCATCAGCTCATGCTCCGCGCCGGCCTGATCCGCAAACTGGCGGCGGGCCTCTACAACTGGTTGCCGCTGGGCCTGCGGGTATTGCGGAAAGTGGAGAACGTGGTTCGCGAAGAAATGGATCGTGCCGGCGGGCTGGAAGTCTCCATGCCGGTAGTGCAGCCAGCGGAGCTTTGGCAGGACTCGGGACGCTGGGAAGTCTTCGGGCCAGAACTGTGCCGATTCCAGGATCGCCATCA